>NZ_BAAILP010000277.1:6690-30349 GCF_054589055.1 Novosphingobium sp. 11B
CCGACAGATTGCGTCCGCCGCTCTCGGCCAGCAGGACTTCATGCGCGGCCTTGCGGACGGCGATGGCCTCGGCGTTGGTCGGTTCCGCGCCGAGGGCTATGTCGGTGAGGTGCACGGCCTCCAGCGCCGCGCCGCCGTCCAGCTTTTCCTGCGCGCGCCGGGCAAGGTTTCCCGCCCCGCCCGCCAGTTCGACAAGGTCCGCATCGATGCTGCTGCGCGGCACGCCGTAGAGCGCGGTGGTGCCGTCCTCATAGTGCAGCCAGCCCGAATACTCGCGCCAGATCGACTTGACCGCCCAGCTCGCCTTGCCGTGAAATTCGCCAATCTCCAGCCCCTCGGGCCAGGCGAATTCACGCATCAGAGTGTGGACGTCCTTGCCCGCCTTCATGCCCTCCAGCGTATAGTCGCGTACATAGGAAACCGCAGCGTGCAACTTGTCGAGGTCGGCGCGGATGCGATCCTTGCCGACGATCGCCTCGCCGTGGCCGGTGATCACGATTTCCGCGCCGAGATCGCGGATGGTTTCCAGCGACTTGAGGTAATTGCGCACCAGCCGCGGCTTGTCGCCGCGCAGGGTATTGAGGAACGGCATCGACAGCCACACCGGCCCGAAGACATTGCCGGTAAAGGCGATTTTCTCCTTCGGCAGCCAGACGGTGAGGCTGTCCACCGTCTCGCCCTCAGGCGTGGAGATCAGCTCGAAGGTGCGCCCGCCGAGTTCCAGCGTCAGGCGGCGATCGACGAGAATGTCCGGCACGACGTTCGGCGGCGGCTTCGGTGTCGAACCGCGCTTGAGCGTCGAGCCCCAGAGCTTGCGGCTTCTCGGCCCGAAGAAGGCCTGCAGGCCGTTCATGTCGGCCAAAGCCTCGTTGAAGCCGGGGCCGCCAATCACTTGCGTGCCGTCTTCGAGGAATTCCGGCAAGCCGCCGTAGTGGTCCGCATGGCTCTGCGTGAGGATCACGAAGGCGAGCGGCCCGGTCCGATGCGGCGCCAGCAGGCGCTTCGTGCGCTCGGCATTGTCCATGAAGCCGGTGTTGACCATCACGTCGCCCTCGTCCGTGGTAACGAGGTAGGCGTTGGAGATGTCGTTCGCCTGGAAGATGAAGTCGGTCACCCGGATCGCCTCGGCCTGCTCGTCGCCTGCGCGCACCAGTCCGGCCAGCTTGGGTCCTGCATCCTTTACGTCGCTCATTTCAGACCTCCTCGAAGCTGATCATGACCTTGGCGGACTGCGGGCTCGCCGCGATCTCCAGGCCCTTCATGACGTCGCGGAACGGCAGCTTGTGGCTGATCATCGCGGCGATCTTGTCCTTGAGGCGCGGCATGGCCGCGATCACCTCGGGCATTTCGGTGGGGTAGCCGACGGCGGTGGTGATGGTCATCTCGCTGGTCAGCATGCGGCCGGCCGGGAACTCCAGCGGCTTCATATAGGCGGCGGTGATGACGAGGCGCGCGTGGAACTTCGCCATCATGATCACTTGCGTCAGGATGTTCGGCGCCCCTGCCGCGTCTATGTACGCATCGGTGCCGACGCCCACGCGCCCATAGCTCGGTACTTCGCCATGAAGGCGCGCCAGTTCCGCGCGCAAGTCCACCTCGGCCGGGTTGAGCGCGGCCCGCACGCCGAGCGCCCGGGCGCGTTCCAGGCGCTCCTCGGAAAGGTCGAGCGCCACCACGTCGGTCACCCCGCGATCGATCAGCCACAGCAGCATGCCGAGCCCTATCGGCCCGCAGCCGAACACCACGACCTTGTCGCCGGGCTTCACCTCGGCCCGATTGACCCCGTGCATGGCAACCGCAAGCGGCTCGCACATGGCGGCGACATCGTAGTCGATGCCGTCGGGGATCGGCAGGATCGATTCGCCCAGCCGCGCCTCGCGCACCAGCAACTCCTGCGTGAAGGCACCTTCCGGGCCGCCGGAACCGATGTTGCCTGGTGTCATCATCGGGTTGACGACCACCGGATCACCGACCGCGATGCCCTCGACCCCCGCGCCGACCTCGATCACCTCACCAGCGCCTTCGTGGCCCAGCGCCGTCAGCGTGCCCGGCGTCGGAATGCCGCCGATCTTGATATACGAAAGGTCGGAGCCGCAGATGCCCACCGACTTCATCTTCACCACCACGTCGAGCGGCCCCGTCGCGGGACGTTCATAAGGGTCGAGCCTGACATCGCCCGTGCCGTGGATCCTGAGCAGTTCCATACGCCTCTCTCCTTGCCGGTCCGCCGTCCTTACGGCCGAACCATGTATCCGCCGTCGATGGTGATCGTCTCACCGGTCATGAAGCTGCTGGCGTCCGAGCACAGGTAGGCACCGATGCCCTCGAAGTCGGCTGGAAAGCCGGTGCGCTTCATCGGTATCGTCGGAGCGAAGTGCTGTGCCACCGCGTCGGCGCGGGCGCCCTCACCCATCATCGGCGTGATGACGAGGCCCGGCGCGACCACGTTGGCGCGAATGCCGAGCGGGGCCAGTTCAATGGCAAGGCAGCGGATCGCCGCCGCCACCGCCGCCTTGGAAGACGCATATTCCATCTTCCCCGCAAGGCCCTGGAACAGCGAGAGCGAGCCGCAGGCGACAAGGCTGCCGCCCGATTCGTCCCCCGCCTCGACCCGCTCCTTCATCAACCGCGCGCCTTCGCGCAGAGTGAAGAAGGCGCCGTGCAGCGCGGTCTTCTGGAAGTCGTACCAGTGATCGGTCGGCATCTCGAAGACCGAGTTGTAGCGCGGCGAAGCCCCGGAATTCGCGAAGACGCAGTCCACGCGCCCGAAGTCGGCCATGACCGCCTCATAGCCCTGGGCGATGTTTGGCTCTTCCGAAACATCGACCTGATAGGCGACGACTTTCCCCGCACCGGCCGCTTCGAGTTCGGCCTTGGCCTTCGCGCTCTTCTCGGCGTTGCGCGCCCAGATCGCGAGGTCGCCACCCATCTTCGCTACGCCCATCGCGAAGCCGAAGCCGATGCCGCCGTTGCCGCCGGTCACCACCGTCACCTTGCCCGCGCAGTCGAACAGGCTTTTCGCCATCCTTGTCTTCCTCTGTCCCAGACCGTGCCGTCATCGCGGCGTGTTCACCGACGCGATGTTCCTCGCAGGGCCATTGCCCGGCAAGCGCGGCAGGCATAGAATTCGGGCCCTAACGTGGCGTCCGGGACACATTGCGGCCGACCTGCCGAAGATGACGCTGATGGAGATGAGCATGCCCGAGGCGCATCGTTCGAAGATGAGCATCGACGCGCAACTGGAAACGCGCGGCGTGACCGCGCAGATCGTGCGCTTCGACATTCCCGACCCGACCGACACCGTCCATGCGGTCGGCCGGGACTACCACGTCAACATGTGCCTCACCCCCCGTCCGCTGCAATCGCGCGGCGGCTATCGCAAGCGATGGGGACCGCACCGACTGGAACGGCTGGGCGACATCTTCGTGCTGCCGCCGGGCGAGGAACTCCACATCAAGGGCGGCACGGGGCGGCAGGCATCGCTGACCTGCACCATCGACTCGGGACTGGTGCACGACCTCGTCGGCCATCGCCTGACCTGGGACGACCCGCATCTGGCCGCCGCGCTCGACATCGGCAGTGCGCAGATCCGCGCGCTGCTGTTCCGCATCACCGCCGAAGTGCGGCACCCCGGCCTCGCTGCGCAGCGGATGCTGGGCTTTCTCGGCGGCGAACTGGCGATCGAACTGGGCCGTCACTGCCTTGAAGTGGCCGAGCGTCCGATGACCGGCGGTCTCTCCGGCTGGCGGTTGCGGCTGATCGACGAGCGCCTTGCCGACGACCTCGCCGCCCCCTCGCTGGAGGAACTGGCGAAGCTGTGCGCCCTGTCGGTGCGCCAACTCACGCGGGGGTTTCGTGTCAGCCGCGCCTGCTCGATCGGCGACTACATCGAGCAGCGCCGCATGGAGGCCGCCAAGCGCCTGCTGATGGAGGGCGAGAGCGTGAAGACCATCGCTTTCACCATGGGGTTCTCCTCTCCCTCCAGCTTCACCTTCGCGTTCCGCCGCGCCGTGGGAGCCAGCCCCAGCACCTTCCGCCAGAGGCAGGGGCGCGTCCTCGCCGAGCCTGTCGGGTCTTGACCCGAATTCGACAGAAGGTCTGGTTTTGACGGGTCATCCGCGTTGCCACGGCGGGGCATCGACAGGTTATCTCGTGCCCATGAAAGGCCGACCGATCGGCCGCCGGGAAGAGGACAACCACACCATGGCCACCACCGCCACCACCACCACCGCCACTGGGCACCATCTGGGCTATGCCCTCGTCGAGCAGGCGATGAAGGAAACCGGGATCGACAGCTTCGACAACGACAGCTGGCGCGAGGGCTTCGACGTCTTCACCCGGTCGTTCAACGAAGGCATCGCCAAGGGCTGGATGAGCGAAGGCGGCATCGCCCGCGCCCGGAACGACACGCTGCATTACCTACGCGGCCGCCTCAAGGTCTCGCAATACCTGCGCGAGAATCCGGAACTGCTGCAGCGCCCTGTAGAGCGCCCGGTCTTCGTCATGGGCGTGCCGCGCACCGGCACCACGCTGATGTCGAACCTGCTGGCCGCCGACCCGGCGCGCCGCTCGCCGCTGACCTGGGAGATCGACGATCCGGTGCCGCCGGTCACCTCGAACGCGCTGCTGACGACCGACCCGCGCGCGACCACCCGGCTCGCGCAGGAGAAGGCCGCGCTGGAAGCCAATCCGGCCATGGGCAAGTACTATCGCGGCTCGGCGGTCTACCCCAACGAATGCGTGTTCTTCATGGCGCACGATTTCAAGACGCTGATGATCGAGTCCAAGGGCAAGCTGCCGCTCTACAAGGACTTCATCTTCTCGTGCAACATGACCAGCGCCTACGAGTACCACAAGAAGTTCCTGCAGGTGCTCCAGCAGCACACCACCGGCGTCTGGAACGTCAAGAAGCCCAGCCACTCGCTGTGGCTGGAGACGATCTTCAAGGTCTATCCCGACGCCCGCGTGATCTGGACCCACCGCGATCCCTTCACCGCGACGGGGTCGCTGTGCTCGGTGATCTCGCTCAGCCATCAGGCGCACATGGGCCGGATCGATGCGGAGTGGCTGGCCGAGGACTACCCCTGGCAGGCGGCCGAACACGCCAACCGCATCATGGATTTCCGCGACAAGTACGGCGAGGACAAGATCATCGACGTCCACTACGCCGACATCGTCGAGGACCCGGTCGCCGCAACGAAGAAGGTCTACGCGGCGCTGGGCGACGAATGGACCGCCGAGGCCGAGGCCGGAGTCCAGAAGTGGGTGGACGACAACCCGCAGGACAAGTTCGGCCGCCACGAATACAAGCTGGCGCAGTACGGGCTGAGCAAGGCCGATCTGGAGCCGCTGTTCGAGCGCTACCTCTCCCGCTACGACGTCGCGCGGGAGGGCTGATCGTGCTGGAAGGACTGCACTACCAGAACGCCTATGTCTGTGACGACATCGAAGCAGGGATCGACCTGTTCCGAGGGCGCGGGCTGGAAAAGGAACCGACGATCATCCCGGTCGACCAGACCGTACTGACGCCGTCGGGGCCGAAGCGCCAGAAAAGCCGCATCTGCTTCATCTGGATCGGCGATCTACAGTATGAACTGATCGAGAGCGAGATCGACGAGGTCGGCATCTTTGCCAACTGCCTGTCGAATGGCGGCCCCTTGCGCTTCCATCACATCTGCTTCCGGGTGCCCGACTGGGCCGACTTCCGCTCCCGGGTGGACGCGCAGGAATTCCCGATCGCGATGGAGCGCGACTTGTCGGGCGAGCCGGAGGGCGGACTGAAATTCCTGTACCTCGATGCGCGCAAGGTCTTCGGGCACTACATCGAATATACCTGGATGCCCGAGCCGATGTGGCAGCATATTCGGGCGATGTGAGAACCGGGCTGGCGTTGTAACGCCGGGGCTTCGACAAGCTCAGCCTGAGCGGGATCGGAGTTCATGATCGCCCTCACCTCTCTCGTCGTCATTCCCGCGAAGGCGGGAACCCATCTCCTGACGGTGCCTGCTGCATGAACATCAGATGGGTCCCCGCCTTCGCGGGGATGACGAACGATGGTTCAGTCAAACACGATCCCGCTATGAACCCCGCTCACCCTGAGCTTGTCGAAGGGTCAGGCCATCACTCCCACATCTCCATAAAGCGTCGTCCTCTGCCGCAGCTTGCGTCCGACGCTCTCCGCCGCCGCGCGCATGTCGGAAACCTCAGCCAGTTGCCCGTGCGAGGCTCCGGCCGCGCGGCTGATACTCTCGTCCATCAGCACGCCGCCAAGGTCGTTGGCGCCTGCCGCCAGCACCGCCGCCGCCCCGTCCATGCCCAGCTTGACCCATGAGACCTGTATCGAATCGATCGCCCCGTGCAGCGCCAACCGGGCGACCGCATGCATCATCACCGCCTCACGCCAGGTCGGCCCCTTGCGGCATTGGCCCTTGCGGTAGAACGGCGCCTCCATGTGGACGAGCGGCAGCGGCACGAACTCGGTGATACCGCCGGTGTCGAGTTGCAGCTCGCGCAAGGCCAGCAAATGCCGCGCCCAGTGCAGCGGACTTTCGAGGTGTCCGAACATGATCGTCGATGTGGTCGGCAGCCCCACCCGATGCGCCGAACCGACCACATCGAGCCATTCGGCGGTCGTCAGCTTGTCCGGGCAGATCTTCTCGCGAATATCGTCGCACAGGATTTCCGCCGCCGTACCGGGGAGCGAACCCAGCCCCGCATCGCGCAGCATGGACAGGTAATCCGAGACCGGCATCCCCAGCGTGCGGGCACCCTGGCTGACCTCCAGCGGCGAGAAGGCATGGACGTGCAGGTCCGGGCACGCATCCTTCACCGCGCGCAGGATCGAGAGGTAGGTCTCGCCAGTGTAGCGCGGGTGGATGCCGCCCTGCAGGCACACTTCGGTCGCCCCGCGCGCCACCGCCTCACGGGCGCGGCCGGCGATCTCCTCGAGGTCGAGGTCGTAGGGCTTGTCACGATAGCCCGCCTTGCTGCTGGTCTTCGAAAAAGCGCAGAACGAACAGGCGTGCGTGCAGATGTTGGTGTAGTTGATGTTGCGGTTGACGACGTACGTGACGACGTCGCCGCGCACCTCGGCCCGCAAGGCGTCCGCCGCCTCCACCACCGCCTGCGCAGCACTGCCCCGAGCCGCGAACAGCGCGGCGATCTCTTCCTCGCCGAGCGCAAAGCCGCCTGCCGCGCGATCGAGTATCCGGTGCAGCCGCGCCGCCACCGGGCCGTCGTACCGCATGCCAAGCGGCGCGTGCACCGTCCCCGGCGCGCGGTCCGTGATGCCGGGACTCCAGCGACTGTCGCGCCCCAGTCCATCGGCATCGGCAAGCCGCAGCACGGCGGGCCGGATCGCCGGATCGAGCCAGCCCTCCGCCTCGACGAAGCGCGGATAGATCGTCAACCGCTCTACCAGCGGCAGCCCGGCCCGGGCGCAGACCGCCTCAAGCCGCGCGATTTCGGGCCAGGGCGCCTCGGGGTTCACGTGATCGAGCGTCACCGGGGAGATGCCCCCCCAGTCGTCGATGCCTGCGTCGATCAGTTCGGCAAGACGCTCATCATTGAGGTTGGGCGGTGCCTGCACCGAGACTTCGCCCGGCAGCACGATCCGCGCGGCGGCGATGGTGCGCAGGAAGTCCGCCTCGCTCGCCTCGATAGCGCCGGACATCTTCGTGCCGGGCTTCGGGCAGAAATTCTGGACGATGACTTCCTGCAGGTGCCCATGCGCTTCGTGCAGGTCGCGCAGGGCGATCAGCGCCTCGATCCGCTCGCGCGGGGTCTCGCCGATGCCAATGAGGACGCCGCTCGTGGTCGGCACCAGCGCCCGCCCTGCCGCCGCCAGCGACGCGAGACGAACCGCGGGGACCTTGTCCGGCGATCCATGATGGCACATGCCCTTGTCGAGCAGGCGCTCGGACGTACTCTCCAGCATCAGCCCGACCGATGCCGCGACCGGGCGCAACATCCGCCAGTCGGCTTCCTCCAGAACCCCGGCATTGATATGCGGAAGCAGGCCCGTCTCTTCCAGAACCCGCTGCGCACAGTGGCGCACGTAGTCGATGGTGCGCGTGAAGCCGCGCTCCTCCAGCCACTCGCGCGCGGCTGCATAACGCCGCTCCGGCGCATCGCCGAGCGTGAACAGCGCTTCCTTGCTGCCCGCCGCGAGCCCAGCCCGCGCGATCTCCAGCACCTCTTCCTCGGTCAGATAAGGGGCATGCAGCCGGGAGGGCGTCGTCGCGAAGGTGCAGTAGTGGCATACGTCGGCGCAAAGCCGGGTCAGCGGGATGAAGACCTTGCGTGAATAGGTCATCCGTGCCGGTGTCAGCGCTCCGAAGCGGGTGTCGCGCCGCATCCGTGCCTCGGCGAGAACATCGTCCAGCGGCGCGGTGAGGAGTCGGGTTATCAGTGCGTCGTCGTCGCGTGCCATGGTCATCCTGTTTCGATACCGGCTGCGATCAGTGCTTCGCGCGCAAGCCTCTCCCGGTCACCGGCGTGGCACATGACTGTTGGGCAAACGGTGACCGAAAGGCCCCTCTCCCGCAAGCCCCCCGCATCGGCGGCATCGGCCTCGTCGATCACCAGATGGTCGAGAAGATCGCCCCGGTGATTGGAGTAGTGATCCGCGATCGAGGCGTTGGAAACGGGCCTGCCCAGTTCTCCCAACAACTTGCCGAGCGGTCCCTTGATCGACGCGCCGCCGACCAGCGGCGATACCGCCACCACAGGAACTCGCCGCTGCACTAGTGCCTCGCGCACACCGTCGAGACTGAGGATCGGATCGACGCTGAGGTACGGATTCGAGGGGCAAATGACGATGGCGGCAAGGTCGTCGCGGGCCAGTGCCTCGGCGAATGCGGGCGATGGCGCAGCACCGGGAACGCCGTCGAACCGCACCCCGGTGGCCACCGGCCGGCACTGCTCGGCGACGAAATAGCGCTGGAAGTCCAGCCACCCCTGCGCGGTGCCGACCTGGGTGCGCACGGGGGCATCGCTCATGGGAACTATCGCGTGCGCGATACCGAGTTCGCGCGTCAGCCGCGTGGTCACCTGCGACAAGGTATCGCCCGCGCGCAGCCGCCAGGACCGGGCAATGTGCATCCCCATGTCGCGATCGCCGAGGTTGAACCAGTCCGCCTCGCCCAGCGCGCGCAGCATGGCCATAGCCTGCCATGTCTCGTCCTTCACGCCCCAGCCGCGCACCGTGTCGTTGAGCCCCGCGAGTGCGTAAGTCACCGAATCGATGTCCGGGCAGATCGTCAGGCCAAGGTGCTCGAAGTCGTCCCCGGTATTGACCACGATGGTGAGGTCTTCCGGCGCGAGCACTGCCGCCAGCCCCGCCGCCAGCTTAGCCCCGCCGACACCGCCGCTGAGAGCGAGTACGTGCTTGCCCGTCATCGAAACATGTCCTGTTCCACTGGACGCAGGCCGCTCACCGCACCCGGTCCGTCATCCTCGCAGGTCCAGCGGCCTGCGCCCCGCACGACGGCGACCGGCGTGCCTTCGTCCCCCTCGCCCATGACCAACGTCGCCGTAGCTGCGATCGAGTCCGCCACCGCAATCACCGTCGCCTGCAGCGTGCGGCCGTAGAGATCGACGCCGCGCCCTCGGCGGTCCTCCAGCACGGCAAGCCCCGCGCAGCCGATCGCGGTGCCCACCGTGCCGATGCGCCATGCGCGGCCCATGGAGTCGGCGATCACCACCGCCACCCGCCCGCCGCTGGCCTCGGCCAGTTCCGCGCGCAAGCGCCGCGCAGACGCATCGGGCTCGCACGGCCAGAGCAGCACCGTGCCCGCATCTCCGCCGGAGACATTGCTGGCGTCGATCCCGGCATTGGCAAGCACATGGCCGGTGCGATGCCGGGCGATGATCGCGGCGGGGTGCGGGCGCATGATCTCGGCGCTCTCGTCCAGGATCGCCTGCGCCATGGCAGGATCGCGCCCGGTCCGCTCCGCTAGAGCCCGCGCCTCGTCTCCCGGCTGCAGCGCCGCAAGGTCGATTGAACGCCCTTCGATCTTGGAGACGATCTTCTGCGCAACCACGCAGATATCGCCATCGCGTAGGCGGTCACCCTCGGCCGCGAGCGCGGTGCAAATCGCTTGCGCAATAGACTGCCCCGCGGCGAACATGGGCAATCCGGCAAGCGGTCGTACTGTAAGTTCTCGAAGAGCGTTCATCCTGTTCTCCCGAACGACACCTTAGGTCCGCCCCCGACAACGACAATCCAAAGACGCGAAACTTCGCGGGAGAGATAACAGGCATGGCAAGTATCGCGATCATCGGCGGCACCGGGGCACTCGGAAAAGGCATCGCACGCAGGCTCGTCGCGGCGGGGCACGCGGTGACGATCGGCTCGCGCTCCGCCGAGAAGGCCCAGGCGACCGCCGGGGAACTCGGCGCCGCGGGATATGCCGCCAACGCCGATGCGGCGGAAGGCAAGGACGTGGTGATCGTAACCGTGCCCCACGCCTCGCAGGGCGATACGCTGGCGCAGATCCGCGACCGGATCGGCGATGCGGTGGTCGTGGATACGACCGTACCCCTCGTCCCGCCCAAGGTCATGCGCGTCCAGCTTCCCGTCGAAGGCAGCGCCGCCGCGCAGGCGCGCGCGCATCTCGGCCCCGAGGCACGGCTGGTCACCGCCTTCCACAACGTCTCGGCGCATCACCTCGATTCCGACCATGCGATCGACTGCGACGTGCTGGTCTTCTCTGATGATGTCGCGGCCCGACAGACGGTGGTGGACTTGTGCCCCGGCATGGGCCTGCGCGGTCTGTCGGGTGGAGCGCTCGCCAACTCGGCGGCGGCGGAAGCGCTGACCTCGATCCTCATCTACATGAACAAGACCTACAAGGCCGACGGCGCGGGTATCCGCTTCACCAATCTGGCCGAAGCGCCCGCGATCCCATGACCATCTGGGCGCTCATCCCGGTCAAGGCACGAGGACGCGGCAAGACCCGCCTCGCCCCCGCGCTGCCCCCTCATGAGCGTGACAGGCTGGTCGAAGCGATGCTGTCGCGCGTGATCGAGGCGGCAGCGGGCGCGGTGGACCGTACGATCCTCCTGGGACCACCACGCGGCGCGTTGCCCTTCATCTTCGACGATGGTGACGGACTCAACGCGGCGCTGGAAAACGCGCTGGCAATCCTGTCGCGAGGTGCTCCGCCCGATCGACTGATCGTCATCGCGGGAGACCTGCCGCGCCTTGATGCACAGGACCTGCGCCAGCTTGCCGCCCTGCCCGCTTGCACACTCGGCATCGCCACCGATCGCCACGGCACCGGCACCAATGCGCTCTCGCTGCCCTTGCCCAAAGCGGCAGGCTTTCGCTTCCAGTACGGCGCCGGCAGCGCCGGACTCCACCGCGCGGCTGCGGAAACGCTGGGCCTGAACGCCGTGACGATCACGACGTCGGGTCTCGCGAAAGATATAGACGAGCCCGCCGACCTGGCCGATGCTGAACACCTGTTCGCTTTGGCGAACTGACCAGAGGCCGCACACGGCCCCGTAAAGCGGAGAGGCGAGTGCAGGCAAGCGACATCGACCTGACCGGGCAAGTGGCCTTCGTGACTGGCGGCGGCGGCGGCATCGGCCGCTCCATCGCGCTGTGCATGGCCGACATGGGCGCCGACGTGGCGATCATAGAGGCGATCCCGGAACGCTGCGCGCAAGTCACCGCGATGATCGAGGCGCGTGGCCGCAAGGCGCTGTGCATCCCCGGCAACGTCATGGACGTCGAGGCCCTGCAAGGCGCGATCGCGCGCACGGCGGACACTTTCGGACGGCTCGACGTGCTGGTGAACAACGCGGGCGGCGTGACCCGGCGCGGGTTCCTCGACCTCACCGAGAAGAACTGGCGTCGGCACATCGACCTCAACCTGGTCAGCAATCTCGCCGCGACACAGGCGGCAGTGCCGGTGATGATCGCCGGCGGGCGCGGCGGCGCGATCGTCAACGTCACCAGTATCGAGGCGAGCCGGGCGGCGCCGGGCTATGCCGTCTATGCCGCGTGCAAGGCAGGGATCAACAACCTCACCCGCACCCTCGCGCTCGAATTCGCCGAGCACGGTATCCGCGTGAACACCATCGCGCCCGACTACACGGTGACGCCCGGCACGCGCGGCCAATTTACCGGCCCGGTGGACGAGGCGACGTGGTTCCAGCCCAGCCCCGCGCAAGTCGAAAGCGCCCGCAAGCGCATTCCTGCAGGCCGCCCCGGAATCGACGAGGAATGCGGCCGCGTGGCGGTGTTCCTCGCCTCCCCGATAGCCAGCTACGTGACCGGCACCGTGATCCCGGTAGACGGAGGCTCGTGGGCCTCGGGCGGATGGGCGCGCGACCGTAACGAGGTCTGGATCCTGCCGCCTGAAGTCACCGAATAGCCAGAAACGAGAGAGCGATGACCTTCACCCTCAGCACCAGCCTGCCCTTCGACCACATCGACAAGCCGCAGGAATGGGGCACCATGGAAGCGCTGCACCAGATCGCGAAGGCGGTCGAGGCTGCGGGCTTTTACGCGGGCACCGTCACTGACCATCCGGTGCCCTCTTCGCGCTGGCTCGACAATGGCGGGCATTATGCGCAGGACCCCTTCGTCATGCTTTCGATGCTGGGCGCCGCCACGACCACGCTGCGGCTGCAGACCAACATCCTGGTCCTGCCCTATCGCAACCCGTTCATCACCGCGCGCGCCGTATCGAGCCTCGACCACTTTACCGGCGGGCGCGTGATCCTCGGCCTTGGCGCGGGGTATATGAAGGCCGAATACAAGGCGCTGGGCGTCGATTTCGACAGCCGCAACGATATCATGGACGAATACATGAAGGCCATGAAGCTCGCCTGGACCGGCGAGGACTTCACATTCGAGGGCAATGGCTTCACCGCGCTCGGCAACCGTGTGCTGCCGACCCCGGCGCAAACCCCGCACCCGCCGCTGCTGGTGGGCGGCAATTCCAAGCGCGCCCTTCGCCGCGCGGTGGAACTGGGCGATGCCTGGCACCCGTTCTTCGTACCCAAAGCGATCACCGACACCGCCCGCACCGCCAATCTCGAAGGCGACGAGGACATCCTGGAAGCCATCGCCTACATGGCGGCGCATTGCGAGAAAGTCGGGCGCGAGACTCCGCCCAAGGTCATCGCATCCTCGACTTATTCGGTGAAAGCGGGCTGGAACGCGCAGGAGGCGCTGGACCATTTCGCCAACCTCAAGTCGCTCGGCGTCGATGGTTCCGGCGCGACGATCTACACCGAGACCCGCGCGGAATATCTCGAACAGGCGCAGAAGTTCGGGGAAGAGGTGATCGCGAAGATCGATTTCTGACGCTCTGGCCGCGCCAAGGCCCACCCCGCTGCGACTAGCTTCGCCTAAGGCTCAGCAAGTCTCGCTCCCCTCCCGCTTGCGGGAGGGGTTGGGGGTGGGCTTGGCCCCTCAGCCCTGCACCGCCGCCAGCGCTTCGTGAAACGCGCGGACCGCCGCTTCCTCGTCCCCGTTCCAGACTGCGCCCGAAACCGCAAGGAAGTCCGCGCCCGCCCGCACGAGGTCACCGCAGTTCTCCGGAGTAATCCCGCCGATGGCGACGCACGGGATCTCGAAGATCGACTGCCACCATTCCAGCACGTCGAGACCAGCGATATGCTTGGTCACCTTCGTCGTGGTGGGGAAGAACGCACCGAACGCCACGTAGTCGGCGCCGTTCTCGCCCGCTTCCATGGCGAGGTGACGGCTGGCATTACAGGTCACGCCGATCTGCGCATCGCGGCCGAGCGCCTGACGTGCCTCCTCGACGCTGCCGTCCTCCTGCCCGAGATGCACGCCGTCCGCGCCGAGGCGCTTGGCGAGGCCGATCGAATCGTTGACGATGAACGCCACGTCGCGATCCCCGCAAATCTTCTGCAGCGGCTCGGCCAGACGCGCAGCCTCGTGCTGGTCCACGTCCTTGACGCGGAACTGGAAGGCCGCGACTTCGCCTGCGTCCAGAGCGCGGGCCAGACGGTCGGGGAAAGCCCCGCCGACGTCGAGCGGCGAGATCAGATAGAGCTGCGTGGGTGCGCGCGGAATGTCGGCTTCGTCTTTCATGCGGGTGCTCTAGCCGCGCCGCGGCTCAACGCCAAGCGTTCCGAACACGCGGCGTTCGGGAACCGTTCAGGCGCCCGGGTGTTGCATCGCGCGCCATGAGGATACCGATAGCGCTCGCCCTGACCGGAGCCGCCCTTGCCGGCTGCACCGTCATACCCCCGGCCGATCCGGCCCGGATGCAACCATATCCACCGGCCTATCCGCAGGCGAGCGCTCCTCCGCCTCCCGCAGCGCCGCCGCCGTCAGCCCCTCCGGCCGCGAGCTATCCCGGCCCGGCAGTTACGCCGCCCTATACTCCCGCCCAGAGCTATCCCCCGCCGTCGGAACTGCCGGTCGCGACTCCCGAGCCCTCGCTGACTTACGCCGCGCTCGGCCAGACGGTAACCGTAGGCGGCCCGCGCATCACCCCGCTGGCGGTGCTGGAGGACAGCCGGTGCCCGATGAATGCGCGCTGCGTCTGGGGCGGGCAGGTCCGCCTGCGCGTACGCATCGACAGCGGGCGCGGTGGCGAAGTCGAGGTGACCTCGGGCAAGCCGGTGACGGTCGCCGACGGCACGCTCGAACTGGTCGAGGTCCAGCCCGACAAGGTCGCGGGCGGTGACAACCACGGCACCGTCGCACAGTCGGCGTATCGCTTCGGCTTCCGCTTCATGGGCGGCTACTGAGCCCACGAAAAAGGCGGCGCCCTTTCGAGCGCCGCCTCTTCCTGTCCGGTCCCGAAGGATCAGGCCGCCGCGGCAGCCTCGGCCTTCTGCGTCGAACCGAGGTAGATCGCGTCGATCGCCTCGCCCAGCGCCGCGTCGAATTCCGCGTCGCTCATCTGCGAGCGCAGGTCCGAAAGCAGCGCGCGGCTGAAGCTGGCGATGATGCCCTTGTTCTTCGCCAGTTCGACGCAGGCGTCGGCGCGCGAGTAGCCGCCCGACAGCGCCACCACGCGCAGCACCTTGGGGTGATCGATCAGCGGATCGAACGTGCCCGGCACGATCGGCAGCGAGAGCTTGAGCATGACCTGCTGGCCCTCGGGCAGTTCGTCGAGGTTCTTGAGGATCTCGGCGAGCAGGATCGCATCGCACTCGGCGCGGGTCTCGCTCTTGATGTTCACTTCGGGCTCGATGATCGGCATCATGCCGTGCGAGAGCACCTGTGCGCCGATCTCGAACTGCTGCTTGACGACGGCGGCGATGCCCTCGGCATTGGCCGAGTTGATGACCGAGCGCTCCTTGGTGCCGTAGACGCCCAGCGCCTTCGAGCGCGCAAGCAGCTCGTCCAGCGTCGGCATCGGCTTCATCATCTGAACGCCGTTGGCCTCATCCTCCAGGCCCTTGTCGATCTTGATGAAGGGGACCACGCCCTTGGCGATCAGCGCCTGCGGGGTGGGCACGCCATCGACGGTGCCGTCCATGGTGCGCTCGAACAGGATCGCGCCGATGACCTTCTCCCCCGAGAACACCGACGACGAAATGATACGCGCGCGCATTTCGTGGATCAGGCCGAACATCTCCTCCTCGTTCGACCAGGCGCCTTCCTCGATACCGTAGCCCTTGAGAGCCTTGGGCGTCGAACCGCCGCTCTGGTCGAGTGCGGCGATAAAGCCGTCACCGTCGGCCATCTTGGCCGTCATTTCCGAATACTGCATGGTTTCTCCTCCTGAGTTGTTCGGCAACTTGAAATAAAGCCTACGCTGCGCTCCCTCTGTTCGCAACTGCGGCATCTGTCATTAGGGGGTCAATTCGGTATAGCGCGCGGCGGCACGTGTCGCGCCCTCGCGTGCAGCATGACGTTCAGGCGCCGGCGCAGCGGAATGTCGACGAAGCGCACGCAGAGCCAGCCGAGCCCGACGCAGGCGGCAAGGTAGACCGCGCCCATCAGCACCTCGTTCCAGCCGAGATCGTCCTTGAAGTAGCGCAGCGGCTCCATCAGCGCCCAGTGCACGGCGTAGACCGCATAGGACACCTCACCGAGGAACCACGCCACCGGCATCAGCACGCGCGAAGGTTCGCCGCGCGAGCCCAGCCAGACCAGCAGCGGCGAGACGAGCACGGCGCAAGTGACGTCGTACCAGCCCTTGGGAATGAACGCCGGATCGGCGACCAGCATCGCGAGGATCGCGATGAGGCAGAAAACACCGAGCCAGCCGGGATGGCGAACCTCTTTCACGGGCAGCCCGGCGATCAGCACGCCTGCGGTGAACGACATCGTCGTGCGCAGCATGGTGGTGCCCATCTGGCTCCACAACGGACCAAGATTGCCACCCTCGCGCGCCAGCACTGCGGGCACGAAGAAGCAGGCGGCGGCGATCGCCACGGCAAGCTGGCCGATGCGCGGCAGGCGGAACAGCACCAGCGCGAGGCCGAGGCTGGCGACGAGTTCGAAGAACAGCGACCACGCGGGCACGTTCATCGGGAACAGCGTGTTGGTGAAGGGCGACGGCAGCATCAGCAGGTTGGGCGGCAGCGACTTGGCGATCTTGGCGTAGCTGTAGACGTCGCCCTTGCCCGTCCAGTGGTTCGAGATCGCCGAGAGCGTGGTGATGACGATCCCGGCAAGGAACAACGGATAGAGCCGCACCACGCGCTGCTTCATGAAGCCCCACGTAGTAAGCCCGGCCTGCCAGCGCGGCAGGTAGGTGCGGCACAGCACGAAGCCGGAGAGCGCGAAGAAGAAATCCACCGCGACATAGCCGTGCGGGGCCTGCGAGATATTGTAGTGGAACAACGCCACGGCCAGCGCCGCGATGCCGCGCATGCCGTCGAGCGTGACGTACCGGCCCTGCCAGGGCGGTGCGGGAGCAAGGTTTCGATCCGTCATTCCCCTGCGAGCCCCAAAGTCATCCCTTACGATCAATATGTCCGTCATCCCCGCGAAGGCGGGGACCCATCTGATGCCCGTGCAATAGGTCAGGTCAGGAGATGGGTTCCCGCCTTCGCGGGAATGACGGGGTTGTTTTGCGTCAGGCTTCCAGCGCCGCGACGCCGGGCAGCACCTTGCCTTCCATCCATTCCAGGAAGGCACCGCCCGCCGTCGAGATGTACGAGAAGTCCTGCGCCACGCTCGCATGGTTGAGCGCCGCCACGGTATCGCCGCCGCCCGCGACCGAGACCAGCGAGCCGTCCGCCGTCAGCGCGGCGGCGGTCTTCGCCAGCGCCACGGTAGCGGCGTCGAACGGCTCCATCTCGAACGCGCCGAGCGGGCCGTTCCAGACCAGCGTGCGGCAGTTCTTGAGCACGTCGCCCAAAGTCTCGGCAGCGTTCGGACCGGCATCGAGGATCATCTCGTCGGCCGCGACTTCATGGACGTTGCAGATGCGCAGCGACGGCGGGTTGGCCGCGAATTCCTTCGACACGACC
Organism: Novosphingobium sp. 11B; assembly: GCF_054589055.1. Taxonomy (NCBI): domain Bacteria; kingdom Pseudomonadati; phylum Pseudomonadota; class Alphaproteobacteria; order Sphingomonadales; family Sphingomonadaceae; genus Novosphingobium; species Novosphingobium sp. 11B. The sequence goes on from NZ_BAAILP010000277.1 coordinate 24,115, forward strand.
ACGTCGTACGGCAGGTGGACGGTGCAGCCCGAGGCATCCGCCGTGGCAAGGATTTCGTTCGCGGTATCGGTCAGGTCGTGCTCGCAAAGCGACTTGCCCACGTCCACGCCCTTGGCGGCGAGGAAGGTGTTGGCCATGCCGCCGCCGATGATGAGGTGATCGACTTGGCGGACGAGGTGCTTGAGGACGTCGAGCTTGGACGAAACCTTGGCCCCGCCGACGACCGCCGCGACCGGCTTCTCGGGCGTGCCGAGGGCCTTTTCGAGCGCCTCCAGTTCAGCCTGCATCGAGCGACCGGCGTAAGCGGGCAGCACCTTGGCGAGACCTTCGGTGGTGGCATGCGCGCGGTGCGCGGCGGAGAAGGCGTCGTTCACGTAGAAGTCCGCATTCGCGGCGATCGCGGCGGCGAGTTCGGGGTCGTTCTTTTCCTCGCCCTTCCAGAAGCGGGTGTTTTCGAGGATCGCGATGTCGCCGGCGCGCAGGATGCCGACGGCCTGCTTCACGATGTCGCCCGCGATCTCGGGCACGAACATCACTTCCTTGCCCAGCGTCTTCTCGACCGCGCCGACCACCATCGAGAGCGACTGGCTCGGCACGCGCTCGCCCTTGGGGCGACCGAAGTGGGCGAGGAAGAGGACCTTGGCGCCCTTCTCGGCGAGTTCCAGAACCGTCGGGGCGGCGGCGCGGATGCGGGTGTCGTCGGTAACGGCGCCGTCCTGCATCGGCAGGTTGAGGTCCACGCGCACCAGCGCGACCTTGCCGGTCACATCACCAAGGTCATCAAGGGTCTTGAATGCCGTCATCTCTCGATCCTTATCTCGTCGCCCAGGGCGATATCGCCGTCGTCAAGCACCGTGCCCAGCACACCGCCCCGCCAGTCCGGCAGGAGCGCGCCCTTGAGGCCCTGTGCCACTTCCTCCATGCGGCTGCACGGATCGCATTCCATCGTGACTGCTATGCGCAGGGTATTGCCGATCGCCAGGACATAGCCGGTTTCTCTCGGGAAACGCAGTCCTTCGACCAGCAGGTTCGCCCGCCGCGCATGCCATGGCGGCTCTTCGAAACCGAACAGGCCGCCGCAGATTTCAAGTTCGCCCAGCGCCGCCCGCCAGCTTTCGATCTCCATCAGGGAGACCTGCCGGCGCGGCCGCTTGCCCGGACGCACCGCGCCGCGAAAGTCCCCATGGACTCCCGCGGCGGCAGTTACGGCGACGGACCGCAGTTCCTCCATCGGCGCGCGAGGGTGTTGCCTTCGCGCGATACCGATAAGGTGGCCCGTCCCCATCAAGGTCTCAGAGCAGACCGCCCATCACGCCGGCCGTGTCGACCATGCGGTTGGAGAAGCCCCACTCGTTGTCGTACCACGACAGCACCCGCACCAGCTTGCCTTCGAGAACCGAGGTCTCAAGGCTGTCGATGGTGGACGAGTGCGAATCGTGGTTGAAGTCGATCGAGACCAGCGGCTCCTCGGTGTAGCCGAGCACGCCCTTGAGTTCGCCTTTCGCAGCGGCCTTGAGCAGCGCGTTGACTTCCTCGGTGGTGGTGTCGCGGCTCGGCACGAAGGTCAGGTCGACGACCGAGACGTTCGGGGTCGGCACGCGGATCGACGAACCGTCGAGCTTGCCCTTGAGGTCCGGGAGCACGAGGCCGACGGCAACGGCGGCGCCGGTGCTGGTCGGGATCATGTTCATCGCGGCGGCACGGGCGCGGCGCGGGTCGGAGTGGATCTGGTCGAGGATCTTCTGGTCGTTGGTGTACGAGTGGATCGTGGTCATCAGACCGCGCTCGATACCGATCTTCTCGTGCAGGACCTTGGCGAAGGGCGCCAGGCAGTTGGTGGTGCACGAAGCGTTCGACACGACGGTGTGCTCGGCGGTGAGCGCGTCATGGTTCACGCCGTAGACGACGGTGAGGTCGACGTTCTTGGCAGGCGCCGAGATCAGCACGCGCTTGGCGCCGGCTTCGATGTGCTTCGAGGCCGAGGCCTTGTCGGTGAAGAAGCCGGTGCATTCCAGCGCGATGTCGACGCCGTTGGCGGCATGCGGCAGGTTCGCGGGATCGCGCTCGGCGGTCACCTTGATGCGCTTGCCGTTGATGATGAGGTCGTCGCCGTCGACTTCGACGGTGCCCGCAAATGCGCCGTGGACGCTGTCGCGCTTGAAGAGGAGGGCATTGGCCTTGGCGCTGGCGAGGTCGTTGATCGACACCAGCTCGAGGTCATGGTCGGTACGCTCGAGAATGGCGCGGGCGACATTGCGCCCGATACGTCCGAAACCGTTGATCGCAACCTTGGTCGCCATAATCCTAATCTCCTCTTAGGTGGTATTCTTAGCTGCTGAGCTTTTCCAGAACCTGCGGCACGATCGCATCGACGGTGAAGCCGAAGCGCTCGAACAGGACCTTGGCCGGGGCCGAGGCGCCGAAGCGGTCGAGGCCGATGTTGAGGCCGCCATTGCGGCTGAATGCGGTGAAGCGCTCCCAGCCGTGTGTCACGCCCGCCTCGATCGAGACGCGCAGGATCGACGGGTCGTTCGGCAAGACTTCGTGCTTGTACGCCGCGTCCTGCGCCTCGAACAGTTCCATGCACGGCATCGAGACGACGTCTGCGCCGATGCCCTGGGCCTGCAGTGCGCCCTGCACCTTCACGGCCAGTTCGACTTCCGAACCGGTGGCGATCAGGATCACCTTGCGGTCACCCTCGGCGCGGCGCAGCGTGTAGGCGCCGCGGGCAGAGAGCATTTCGCCCGAAGTGCGCAGCTGCGGCAGGTTCTGGCGGGTCAGCGCGAGGACCGAAGGCGTCTCGGCGCTTTCCAGTGCGATCTGCCAGCACTCGGCGGTCTCGATCACGTCGGCCGGGCGGAACACGTAGAGGTTCGGGATCAGGCGGAGCGACATGACCGTCTCTACCGGCTGGTGAGTCGGGCCATCTTCGCCAAGGCCGATCGAATCGTGCGTCAGCACGTAGATCACGCGGGTCTGCTGCAGCGCCGACATGCGGATCGCGTTGCGCGCATAGTCCGAGAAGATCAGGAAGGTGCCGCCGTAGGGGATCACGCCGCCATGCAGCGCCATGCCGTTCATCGCCGCCGACATGCCGAATTCACGGATGCCGTAGTAAACGTAGCGGCCGGCGTAGTCCTTGGCCGAGAACGCCGACTGGCACTTCGCCTTGGTGTTGTTCGAACCGGTGAGGTCGGCGGAGCCCCCGACCATCTCGGGCACCAGCGGCGCGAGGACGTTGAGCACGTTCTCCGACGCCTTGCGGGTCGCGACGGTGGTTTCGCTCTCCAGCCAGCCTGCGAAAGTCTTCGCGGCTTCCTCGCCCGAGGGCAGTTCGCCGTTCATGCGGCGGGTCAGCTCGGCGCCCTTGTCCGAAGCGGCAAGGCGGGCGTCCCACTCGGCGCGCAGCTTCGCGCCCTTTTCGCCCAGCGACCGCCAGTCGGCGAGGATCTCGGCCGGGATCTCGAACGGAGCGTGGGCCCAGCCGATGTTCTCGCGGGTTGCGGCGATCTCGGCATCGCCCAGCGGCGAGCCGTGGACGTCGTGGCCGCCCTGCTTGTTGGGCGAACCCTTGCCGATCAGGGTGCGACAGGCGACCAGCGTGGGCTTGTCCGAAGCGGCAGCCTGGCCCAGCGCGCGCTCGATATCGGCGAAGTCGTGGCCGTCGCACTCGAACACGTCCCAGCCCGAAGCGCGGTAGCGTGCCGGAATGTCTTCCGAGGTCGAGAGCGAGGCGTCACCGTCGATGGTGATCTTGTTGTCGTCCCACAGCACCTTGAGACGGCCCAGCTTGAGCGTGCCGGCAAGGCCGATCGCCTCGTGGTTGACGCCTTCCATGAGGCAGCCGTCACCGGCAATGACCCAGGTGTTGTGATCGACGAGGTCGTCGCCGAACGTCGCGGCGAGGTGGCGCTCGGCCATCGCCATGCCCACGGCCATCGCAACGCCCTGGCCCAGCGGCCCGGTGGTGCATTCGATGCCTTCGATCAGAAAGTTCTCGGGGTGACCGGCGCAGACCGAACCGAGCTGGCGGAAGTTCTTGATGTCCTCCAGCGTCGGGCTGGCGTAGCCGGTCAGGTGCAGCAGCGAGTAGACCAGCATCGAGCCATGGCCCGCCGACAGCACGAAGCGGTCGCGGTCGGCCCACTTGGGCGCCGAGGGGTCGAACTTGAGGAACTTGGCGAAAAGCACCGTGGCGACGTCGGCCATGCCCATCGGCATGCCGGGGTGGCCGCTGTTCGCCGCCTGAACCGCATCCATCGAAAGCGCCCGGATGGCGTTGGCCATCGGCGCAAGACGGTCGGAAGCGAGGGTCATGGGATTACTCCGGGTACGCGCAAAAATGCGGGACGATTCGAATTTCGCGACCCCCTTTAGGCAGAGGTCGCCTCCCGTCAAGTTCACCGCCCGATTTCACCCTCTTCACGCGCAGATCGGATATTGTCCTGCAGCCCATCGTATCTTCCGCACTATTCAAGCGCAGACAAGTGACAAGATTGTGAACAACCCGCGCCAACTGCTTGCCCGGCCGCCACAACCGGCGCAGCGCTTGGCCATGGAAAACCCGCTCAAGGGCCGGGCGATCGGCGCGGCCACCGAGGAAAGCGCATCCACGCGCTCCATCTCCCTGCTTGCGCTCGACCGCATCGAGGCCGCATTAACGCGGATAGAGAACGCGGCCCCCACATGCATTGCCAAGGGCGCGGACTTGCGCCGTCGCCATGAGGACCTCAAGGCGAGCATCAGCCAGTCGCTGTCGGGGCTCGACGCACTTCTCGCCCAGCGCGTACAGGCGGAGGACGCCTGATGGGCAACGTGACGCTCGGGATCGGCGGGCGCGAATTCATGCTCGCCTGCGCGGACGGAGAGGAAGCGCATATCCTGCGCCTCGCCCGGCTGATCGATTCGAAGGCCACGGCATCGGGCGCGGTCGGGCAGACCGAGACGCGGATGCTCCTCTTCGCCGCACTGATGATGGCGGACGAATTGCACGAACTGCGCTCTCGTCCCGAACCGCAGGCGGTCCTGCCGATCGAAGTCCCGGCAATCCCCGCGCAATTCGCGGAAAGATTGGCGCGCATCGCCTCTCGCGTCGAAAATCTTGCCGACCTCCTTGAGACTGAAGCCGCAAGCGCCTAGATAGAGAGCGACGGGATCTGCCCGGCACGTGCCGTTCGAACATCCCTGAGGCTATAAGCAATCCATTGGGGGCTGTCCCTGCCCGGATCCTGGTCCGGAACACATGGTCCCCACCTGACGTCGAGGCGTCAGAGGATTTCTAGGAAACGACCCATGGTGGACCCGTCACCCCCCATACATTCTCAGGCCCTTCTTCTCGCGGATGAGAAGGCTGCCTTGCGCAAGCGCTTCCGGCAGGCGCGGGCCGAGCATGTCGAGGCCCTGCCGCAGGGGCTGCGCGCGCTGATTCTCAACCGGCCGCCTGCGCCGATCCTCGCGCTCATCCCTGAAGATGCGACCATCGGGCTCTATCATCCGGCAGGTTCCGAAGCGCCGTCGCTGGGCTGGGCGCGCTGGCTGTCGGAGAACGGCCGCCGGATCGCCCTGCCCTTTTTCCCGGCGCGTGAAGCCGCCATGGAATTTCGCGTCTGGGACAACCCGTGGGACGACCAAAGCCTCGAAACGGGACCGTGGCGGGCCCTCCAGCCGCCGGCCGAGAGCGAAAACGCAGTGCCGAATGTCGTGATCGTGCCGCTCGTGGCGTTCACTGCCGAAGGGCATCGCCTCGGCCAGGGCGGCGGACATTACGACCGCTGGCTGGCGACCCATCCGCAGGCCACCGCGATCGGGCTTGCATGGGACTGCCAGTTGGCCGAGGAACTGCCCATCGAAGCCCACGACCGGCCGCTCGCCGCCGTGGTCACGCCGACGCGGATATATAGCATATAAAGAGGACCTGACATGCGCGAGACACCAACCTGGCGAATCCCCTTCGGGGTGCTCCTGCTGGTCGTCGCGCTGGGGCTCTATGCCATGCTCATCGCCAGCTACGTGCCCGCGCTGATCGGTGAGTGGAATGCCCTTGCCCAGACGCCGGTATACATCGTGCTGGGCGTAGTGTGGCTGCTGCCGCTCAAGCGCTTCCTGATATGGATGGAAACCGGGCGCTGGAGCGCTCCGGTTACGACCAAAGCCAACTGATCCCGCCGCCGTCATTGCGAGCGTAGCGAAGCAATCCAGAGCCGCGCAAACCGCCCTGGATTGCTTCGCTACGCTC
>NZ_BAAILP010000277.1:30482-31491 GCF_054589055.1 Novosphingobium sp. 11B
CATTCGATCGCTGCTGGAACCACTTCATGAGAAGTGGCGCGAGTGACGGGGCTCGAACCCGCGACCTCCGGCGTGACAGGCCGGCACTCTAACCAACTGAGCTACACCCGCGCAGCAATGTATGTGAGGTTTTTAGACTACCTCAAGTCACTGGATTACCAGTATTTTTCCCAAGTGGCGCGAGTGACGGGGCTCGAACCCGCGACCTCCGGCGTGACAGGCCGGCACTCTAACCAACTGAGCTACACCCGCGTTCTTGCGGTTGCGTCCGCTTGGGAGCGCCGCCACTAGGCCAGCCTCGCAGGGCTGTCAACGGCTTTGCGGAAGGCTTTTTCATTTTTTCGGCGACAGTGGAAATTAACCTTATTTTCGCGAGTGGCGACGCAGTCTTGCACCGGGGCCGCGCTGGGCGGCCGGGGGAGAATCGCCCGTGATTACAGCCAAGCGCATCCTCTGCACGCTATCCCTGACGGCAGTCGCGTTCACCGGCAGCACTCTTTCCGCCGAGGCCCGCAGCCCGAGTGCAGTCGCGACCGACAGCGCCGTCTTCGTGGAACGTGTCGATGCGCTCAACGGGCGCAGGCTGGAACCTGCCAGCATGCTCACACGCGGGGACCGGGTCGTGACCGTAGTGACGTGGCGGCGCATGCGCGGCACCGGCGGCTTCGTCCTGACCAACCCCCTGCCCGCCCGTCTCGCCTACCAGCGCAGCGCCAGCGACATGCAGGAAGTGTCGGTCGATGGCGGTCGCTCGTGGGGCCGTCTGGAGGCGATGCGCGTCGACGGACGCCAGGCGACGCCCGAGGACGTCACGCATGTGCGCTGGCGCATCCCCGCGAGCTACGCGGCGCTCGGTCAGGGACGCATCGCTTATGCGGGCGTGGTGCGGTAAAGGCGACGATCGAACCGCCGTCCCGGACTTGATCCGGGACGCTGGCGGCCTTTAGGCGAGAGCCCGGATGAGCGCAGCAAGGTGGGCTGTTCACGGCCAGCGGTCCCGGATCAAGTC
>NZ_BAAILP010000278.1:0-1925 GCF_054589055.1 Novosphingobium sp. 11B
CCGTGGATGGTGAAAGACGAGCAGGCCGACCGCGCGGTGCTGGCCTGCCTTCATTCGTCCGACGAGCACTGGCCGTGGGACTGGTCCGCCACGCAGAGTTTCTTGCTGGAAGACGGCGCGCTCCATGTGACGCTGGAGGTAGTCAACCGGTCCGACCGCGCGATGCCCTGCGGCCTCGGCCAGCACCCCTACTTCGTGCGCGAACCGGGCGGCCGGCTGCAGTTCGCCGCAGAGGGCGTATGGATCAACAATGCCGGCATGATCCCCGAACACCCTGCCCCGGCCGACCACTTCGGCAACTTCGCGCAGGGCGCCGTGCCACGGGCAGACACCCTGACCGACAACTGCTGGTTCGGCTGGAACGGCACCGCCGCATGGCAAGGCGTCGAACTCCGGTCAGACGACGCGCGGTTCGTCCATGTCTTCGCCCCGCCTGGTGAGGATTTCGTCTGCATCGAACCTACCAGCCAGATGCCCGATGCGTTCAACCGTCGCGACAATGCAGGCACCGCCGTCCTCGAACCGGGCCAGAGCGCAGGTCTGGGCATGGTCATCCGCGCTGCTCCGAATTGACCAGCTCGAATTGACCGGCTCATGCTCGCCCGGCACGTAATCGCTGGCGGCGTTGCAGGAAAATTGTAATAGGCTGAACATGTAAGCGGCGGGTTTCCGTAGCGACCCGGTCCGCCGCACGGGGGATCAGGCCAGCGTGACAGATCAGGATACGACCCAGGACAAACCCACAGACCGCGCCAGCCCCCGGCTGCGGCGGCGCACCGCGCGGCGATCCCGCGCCACCGTCACCATCGCCGACGTGGCCGAGCGGGCCGAAGTCTCGTTGATGACGGTCTCGCGCGTGATGAACGACAAGGGCAACGTCAAGGAAGACACCCGCGTCCGCGTGCTCAAGGCGATCGAAGAACTCAACTACTCGCCCAGCGCCGCCGCCCGCAACCTTGCCGCCGCTGCGGAGGTCCGCATCGGCCTGCTCTACGCCAACCCCAGCGCCGGCTATATCAACGAGTTTTTGGTCGGCAGTCTCGATCAGGCGAACCGGTCGAACGCGCAGCTCCTCGTCCAGCTCTGCGACAACGAGGACGAAGTGCTCACCATCGTGCGCCGACTGGTCGGCAACGGCATCGACGGCGTCGTTTTGCCGCCGCCGCTGTGCGACAGCACGGCGATCCTCGACCTGCTGCTGGAATGCGGCACGCCGACGGTGATCGTGGCATCGGGCAAGCCGTCAAAGAACCTGTCCTCGGTCAACATCGACGACCTGGGCGCGGCCGAGGCGATGACGCGCCACCTCGTCGCGCTGGGCCACCGACGGATCGGCTTCATCAAGGGCAACCCCAACCAGAGCGCCGGGGCGCGGCGCCTCCAGGGATTCCAGGCAGCGCTGAGCGACAACGGCATCGCGATCGACGAGGAGTTGGTCCTGCCTGGCCTGTTCACTTATCGCTCGGGCCTTGAGGCGGCGCACCGCCTGCTGGAACGCGATGAGCCGCCGACGGCGATCTTCGCCAGCAACGACGACATGGCGGCGGCAACCGTCTCGGTCGCGCATCGGCTGGGCTTCGACGTGCCCGGCGACGTCACCGTGGTCGGCTTCGACGATGCCCCGCAGGCGACTTTCACCTGGCCTGAACTGACCACGATCCGCCAGCCCATCGCTGAGATGTCGCGCATGGCGGTGCAACTGCTGGTCGAGGAAATCCGGGGCCGCCGCGAGGAACGCGCCTTCACGCCCTCGCACGTGCAGATGCCCTTCGAGTTCATCCAGCGCGAGTCCGACGCGGCGCCGCATCAGGGGTGAACGAGGGCCTGCGTCGCCCGGGATGGCACGGAGGCATCACCACCCCTCGTCATTGCGAGCGCAGGGCAGCAATCCAGGGCAGCCTTACACCGCTCTGGATTGCTGCGCT
>NZ_BAAILP010000278.1:2079-40761 GCF_054589055.1 Novosphingobium sp. 11B
GCCTCACGTCAATGCCCCGGAGCGTAGGGAAAGCGCTGGGCCTTGTACCACGCCAGATCGTGCTCGGGCGCAAGGCTGCCCTCCGGCAGAGACAAGCCGTTGACCGACATCCAGTAGGCCAGGCTCGCATCGCGCCACCAGCGCGCTTCGTTGTGCTGGATGGCGAGGTAGGTCGCGGTCTTGGACCAGCGTTCGGCGTCCACCTTGTCCTTCACGCCGTCCCACTGCTGCTGCATCTGCGCCACCGTGGCGACGCCGCGATCGTAACGGGCGACCATCTCCTGCCACAGCGTGCGGCCGGACTTCATCTTCCAGTCCCACGGCAGATGATGGAACCACAGCAGTTCGGTTTCCGGCGTCGTGCGCGGATCGGCAAGCATGCGCGCGACGGGCGGCGCATACTGGGCAACGGCATTGCTGCCGGTGCTGGTGCGGTCGAAGCCGATGCCGCTGCGGTCGGCCTTATGGTAGTAGATCGGGTTCCACTCGGGCCGGGCGAGGTCGTTCACCCATGGCCCCGGCCCGTAGTGGTGGCCGGTGTCCATCAGGTGCGCGAGCCCGAACGGGCCGGTGTAGTCGACCACCGCCTCACGCGATTCCATCATCATCGAGACGGCGGTGTCGACCACGCGCGGATCGTCGCCGAACGTCTGGCGCGCCCATTCGCGGGCGAGCGCCTCGGCCGACAGCGTCGGATCCCAGGCGAGGCGGCCGAAGGCATACCAGTTGGCCTGGTTGAACGTCGAACCCGACCAGTCACGGTCGCGCCCGATGTTGGCGACGCCCGCCATGCCGGTGAGGTCATGCCCCTCCAGCGCGCCGTCGACGACTTTCGCCACCGTCGAACCCTTGCCCTTCGCGCGGGTATCCGCCTCCAGCACTTCCTCGAACAGCGGGCCGAGGTAGGCGAGGTGCGTCGCGAAACCGAGGTATTCCTTGGTGATCTGCAGTTCCAGCATCATCGGCGTCTTCGGCATCGCGCCGAACAGCGGATGGAACGGCTCGCGCGGCTGGAAGTCGATCGCGCCGTTCTTGACCTGCATCAGCACGTTGTCGGCGAACTTGCCGTCGAGCGGCTTGAACTCGCTATAGGCCTGCTTGGCGCGGTCGTCGGGGTCGGTCTCGGCGTAGACGAAGGCGCGCCACATCACCACGCCGCCATGCGGCGCGACGGCGGCGGCGAGCATGTTGGCGCCCTCGGCATGCGTCCGGTGATAGTCGCGCGGACCGGGCTGGCCCTCGCTGTTCGCCTTGACCAGGAAGCCGCCGAAGTCGGGGATCGCGCGATAGATCTCGTCCGACTTGGCCTTCCACCACGCCTGCACTTGCGGATCGAGCGGGTCGGCGGTCTTCAGCCCGCCCAGTTCGATCGGCGCGGAGAAGCGCGCGGAGAGGTAGACCTTGATGCCCCAGGGCCGCAGCACGTCGGCCAGCGCGGCGGCCTTGGCGATGTAGGCGGCGCTCAAGCTGTCGGGGCTGGCGTTGACGTTGTTGAGCACCGTCCCGTTGATGCCGAGCGCGGCATTGGCGCGGGCATAGTCGGTGTAGCGCGGATCCTTGAAGTCCGGCAGCGTCCACCAGTCCCACAGCGATTGCCCCGCATAGCCACGCTCCACGCTGCCATCGAGGTTGTCCCAGTGGTTGAGCACGCGCAGCCTGACCTTCGGCGTGGAGGTGAGGTCGAGCTTCGCCAGATCGCCGCCGGTCTTCTGCGCACGGATCGCCGCGAAGGCGCCGTAAAGCACCCCGGTATCGGAATTGCCGGTGACCAGCAGCGAAGGGCGCCCGGCGACCGTGGCAGCGCACACGAGGTAGCCCTCGGCACCAAGCATGGCGGTAGGCAGGCCCAGCGCAGCCAGTTCCGGGGCGTCCGCGCGGGCCAGCACGACCGGCAGCGGTGCGGCGGTCAGGTCGCGGCGCAGCTCGGCGGCTGCCAGTTGCAACGTCTGCGAATCCCCGATCACCGTCACCTCGGCTGCGGCAGCGCCCTTATCCGCAGGGGCAAGCCACAAGTCGTAGCCGTCGTTCGCCAGCGCCGTGCCCGGCAGCGCGCCGATCGCCAGCACCGACCCCGCCAGCAGGCATGCGCTCCACGCGCCGATCCGCGAAATTCGCCTCTCCATCCCGAGCATCCCTCAAATTTGCCTGTCCAAGCTGGTTGACAAGCCTTGCCGTTGTTGTGAAAGATAGCGCTATCACAAAAACACCGACGCAAGCAACGCTGTTTGGCGAATCGGTGCAACGCCAGCCGGAACAGGCATTTGAGAGTACCGGGAATTGGGATGCTGTCACGCATTTGATCGTCGTCTTGCGGCTGCATGCCTGCCGTGCGCCGGGGTTGTCGCATGAGCCTGCGCCCGGCTGAATCGCGTTTCGCCGTATCGCGCCGCGTCCTTCTCGGCTGGGGTGGCGGCGCCTCGATGCTGGCCTTCCTGCCCGTCGCCGCGCGTGCCGCCGGGCCGGTCTACAAGGACGCCCGCGCACCGGTGGACTTGCGCGTCGCCGACCTGATGAGCCGCATGACGCTGGACGAGAAGGTCGCCCAGATCATCACCCTGTCCACCCGCAAGCGCGACGTGATGGACGAGGACCGCGCCTTCGATCCGGCCCGCGCCACCATCGCCTATCCCCACGGTATCGGCCAGATCGCCCGTCCCTCCGACCGGGGCGGCGCGGCGACCGCGAACAACACCGGCACCGACGTCACCGGCCGCTGGCGGAGGCCCGCCGAGACGATCGCCTTCGTCAATGCCACCCAGAAATGGGCGCGCGCGACCGGCCTTGGCATCCCGGTAATGTTCCATGAGGAATCGCTCCACGGCTACATGGCGCCCGAGGCGACCAGCTTCCCGCAGGCGATCGCCATGGCGGGCAGCTTCGACCCCGAACTGGTCGAGCGCGTGCAGTCGGTGATCGGCCGCGAGGTTCGCGCCCACGGCTCGACGCTGGCGCTCTCCCCGGTGGTTGACATCGCCCGCGACCCGCGCTGGGGCCGCATCGAGGAAACCTTCGGCGAAGACCCGTACTTGTGCGGCGAAATGGGCGTCGCCGCCGTGCGCGGGCTGCAGGGCCCCGGCAAGGAACTGCCCGAGGGCAAGGTCTTCGCCACGCTCAAGCACATGACCGGCCACGGCCAGCCTGAAGCTGGCAACAACGTCGCCCCGGCCCCGCTCGGCAAGCGCGAACTGTACGACAGCTTCTTCCCGCCGTTCCGCGAAGTGGTGCGCCGCACCGGCATCGCCGCCGTCATGCCATCCTACAACGAGATCGACGGCATCCCCAGCCACGCCAACCGCTGGCTGCTGAACGACGTGCTGCGCGGCGAATGGGGCTTCGACGGCGCCATCGTCAGCGACTATGCCGCGATCCCCGAACTCGCGACGTTCCACCACCTCGCCGCCGACCTTGAGGGCGCCGCGCGGCTCGCGCTGCATGCGGGCGTCGATACCGACCTGCCCGATGGCGAGGCCTATCGCACGCTCGCCGATCAGGTCCGCAAGGGGCTGGTGCCGATCTCGGTCGTCGATGCCGCATGCCGCCGCATGCTGACGCTCAAGTTCCGCGCCGGAATGTTCGAGGCGGGACCGATCGACCCCAAGGCTTCGGCAAAACTCACCGCCAATGCCGAGGCGCGCGCGCTGGCTCTTGAGGCAGCACGCAAGTCGATCTGCCTGCTCAAGAATGGCGGCGTACTTCCGCTCACCCCCGGCGCACACAAGCGCGTCGCGGTGATCGGCCCCAACGCCAACGTCACGCGCCTCGGCGGCTATTCGTCCGAGCCGCGCTCCAGTGTGAACCTCGTCGAGGGCATCACGGCCCGCCTCAAGGGCAAGGCCGAAGTCGTCTTCGCCCAGGGCGTGTTCATAACGCAAAGCGAGGACCGCTCCGCCAACGAAGTGCTGCTGGCCGATCCCGCGAAGAACCGCGCGCTGATCGCCGGGGCGGTCGAAACAGCCAAGGCCAGCGACGTGGTGATCCTCGCCATCGGCGACACCGAGCAGACCAGCCGCGAAGGCTATGCCAAGAATCACCTCGGCGACCGCACCGACCTCGACCTCCTGGGCGAACAGAACGCGCTGTTCACAGCACTCAAGGCCACCGGCAAGCCGGTGATCGTCGTCGCGCTCAACGGCCGCCCGCCCTCGTGGCCGACCGTGGCAGAGCAGGCCGATGCGATCCTCGAATGCTGGTATCTGGGCCAGGAAGGCGGCACCGCCATGGCCGAAGCGCTGTTCGGCGACGTCAACCCCGGTGCCAAGCTGCCCGTCACCGTAGTCAAGGACGTGGGCCAGGTGCCGTTCTTCTACAACCACAAGCCATCGGCCAAGCGCGGCTATCTGTTCTCCGACACCGCGCCGCTCTACCCGTTCGGCTTCGGCCTCAGCTACACCAGTTTCGCGTTCGGCGCCCCTGCCCTCTCGGCCCCGCGAATCGCGGCGGCGGGCACCGTCACCGTCGCGGTCGAAGTGGCCAACACCGGCGCGCGCGAAGGCGACGAAGTGGTGCAACTCTACGTCCACGACCGCGAGGCGAGCGTTACCCGCCCGGTCATGGAACTGCGCGGCTTCCGCCGCGTCACGCTCAAGCCCGGTGAGACCCGCAAGGTGGAATTCACCCTCGGCCCCGACGACTTCAGCCTCTGGAACGAGGACATGCGCGAAGTCGTCGAGCCCGGGCTTTTCGACATCATGGTCGGCAACAGCAGCGCCGCCCTGAAGACCGCAACCCTCGAAATCGCCTGAGGACCATCATGCCCAAGATCGTAGACGCCAAGGTCATCGTGACCTGCCCCGGCCGCAACTTCGTCACCCTCAAGATCACCTGCGACGACGGCACCACCGGCGTCGGTGACGCCACTCTCAACGGCCGCGAACTGTCGGTCGCCAGCTACCTGACCGACCACGTCGTCCCCTGCCTGATCGGCCGCGACGCGCACCGCATCGAGGACGTCTGGCAGTATCTCTATAAGGGTGCCTACTGGCGCCGCGGCCCGGTGACGATGACCGCGATCGCCGCCGTCGACATGGCGCTGTGGGACATCAAGGGCAAGATCGCAGGGCTCCCGGTCTACCAGCTGCTCGGCGGCGCCAGCCGCGAGGGCGTGATGGTCTATGGCCACGCCAACGGCACCTCGATCGAGGATACGATCAATGTCGCGCTCGACTATCAGGCGCAGGGCTACAAGGCGATCCGCCTGCAGTGCGGCGTTCCCGGCATGGCCTCGACCTACGGCGTCTCGAAGGACAAGTATTTCTACGAGCCTGCCGACGCCGACCTGCCAACCGAGAACGTCTGGAACACCTCGAAGTACCTGCGCGTCGTGCCCGAACTGTTCAGGGCCGCGCGCGAGGCGCTGGGCTGGGACGTGCACCTGCTGCATGACATCCACCACCGCCTGACCCCGATCGAGGCGGGCCGTCTGGGCAAGGATCTGGAGCCCTACCGCCCGTTCTGGCTGGAAGACGCGACGCCTGCCGAAAACCAGGAAGCGTTCAAGCTGATCCGCCAGCACACCACCGCGCCGCTGGCCGTGGGCGAGATCTTCAATTCGATCTGGGATGCGAAGGATCTGATCCAGAACCAGCTGATCGACTACATCCGCGCCACCGTCGTCCACGCAGGCGGCATCACCCATCTGCGCCGCATCGCCGCGCTGGCGGACCTCTACCAGATCCGCACCGGCTGCCACGGCGCCACCGATCTCTCGCCGGTCTGCATGGCCGCCGCGCTGCACTTCGACCTCTCGGTGCCCAACTTCGGCATACAGGAATACATGCGCCACACGCCCGAGACGGACGCCGTGTTCCCGCATGCCTACACGTTCGAGAACGGCATGATGCATCCGGGCGAAGCGCCGGGCCTCGGCGTCGACATCGACGAGGAACTGGCCGCCGGCTACGAATACAAGCGCGCCTTCCTGCCGGTGAACCGTCTCGAAGACGGCACGATGTACAACTGGTGAGCACGATGCAGGCGGTCACCGCCGTCGAAACGCAAGCCCCGGCCAAACCGGCCGGGCGCGTGCGCTGGATCGTATGCGCGCTGCTGTTCGCGGCGGTGGTGCTCAGTTATGTCGACCGTCTGGTCCTGCCCACGCTCAAGCCCGAGCTGCAGGCGCGCTACGGCTGGAGCGAGAGCGGCTATGCCGACCTCGCGATCTGGTTCCAGGCGGGGTACGGCATCGCCTATGTGTTCTTCGGGCGCCTGATCGACCGGATCGGCGCGCGTGCGGGCTATGCGCTGGCGGTGGCGCTCTGGACCTTCGGGCACATCGCCCACGTGCTGTTCACCAGCACTAGCGGCATGCTGCTGGCGCGCATCCCGCTCGCGATCGGTGAGGCGGGGACTTTCCCCGCCGCCATCGCCGCGACCAACGAGTGGTTCCCCAAGCGCGAGCGTGCGCTGGCGATCGGCATCTTCAACGCCGGATCGAACGTCGGCGCGATCCTGACGCCACTGGTGGTGCCGGTGATCGCGCTAACGCTGGGCTGGCGCTGGGCCTTCATCCTGACCGGCGCGCTGACGGTGATCTGGCTGGCGGCGTGGCTGGGCTTCTACCGCCGCCCGCGCGAGAAGAAGACGCTTACGGCTGAGGAACTGGCATGGATCGAGGCCGACCCCATCGATCCGGTACAGCCGGTGCGCTGGCGCGACGTGCTGCGCCTGCGCCAGACCTGGGCCTACATGCTGGGCCGCTTCCTGATCGACCCGGTCTGGTGGACGTTCCTGTTCTGGTTGCCGGACTTCTTCAACAAGCAGTTCGGCGTCAAGATGCTGGACTTCGGCCCGCCGCTGATCGCGGTGTACCTGCTGGCCGACGTCGGCTCGGTGGCCGGCGGCTGGACCTCCTCGCGCCTGATGGGTCGCGGCTGGAGCCTCAACCGCGCGCGCAAGACGGCGATGCTGCTGGCCGCGCTGTGCGCCGTGCCGATCGCGCTGGCCCCGCAGGCCACCAGCCTGTGGACGGCGGTGGCGCTGATCGGCCTCGCCTGCGCCGGACATCAGGGCTTCTCCGCCAACCTCTACGCCCTGCCCGGCGATACGATGCCGCGCTGGATGACCGGCTCGGTCGTCGGTCTTGGCGGACTGGCGGGCGCGGTGGGCGGCATGCTTATGGCCAAGTTCGCAGGCGTGATCCTCGAGACGATCGGCAGCTACGAACCGATCTTCCTCGTCGCCTCCTGCGCCTATCTGGTGGCGCTCGTAGTGATCCACCTGATCCTGCCGCGCTACCAGTCCACGCACGCATAAGATAAATTCGGGAGCATCAGGATGACCTTACGCACGGCACTAGCTGCCACCTCGATACTGGCCACCGCCCTCGCTTTCGCGGCACCGGCGCAAGCTGACGTACCCCGGCTGGAGACCAAGGGCGACACGAAGCAGCTGATCGTCGGCGGCAAGCCCGTGCTGATGATCGCGGGCGAACTTAGCAACTCGGCCTCGTCCAGCGCGGACTACATGGCGCCGCACTGGAAGCGCCTGAAGGACATGAACCTCGACACCGTGATTACCCCGGTGTCGTGGGAACTGATCGAGCCGGTCGAGGGGCAGTTCGACTGGTCCTCGGTCGATTCGCAGATCAAGGCCGCGCGCGCCAACAACCTCAAGCTGGTGGTGCTGTGGTTCGGCGCGTGGAAGAATTCCATGTCCACTTACGTCCCCGCATGGATCAAGCGCGACCAGCAGCGCTTCCCGCGCGCGGCGATGCCCAATGGCCAGAGCGTCGAAATCCTCTCCACCTTCGGCGGCGACACCCTGCAGGCCGACCAGCGCGCCTATGCCGCGCTTCTGGCGCACATCAAGGCGGTGGACGCCGCCCAGAACACCGTACTGATGGTGCAGGTCGAGAACGAGATCGGCATGCTTCCCGTCGCACGCGACTACAGCGCGGCGGCCAGCGCCGCCTTCCGCGAGCCGGTGCCAACCGACCTCGTCAACTACCTCGTCGCGCACAAGGACACGCTGGTCCCCGCCATGAAGCGCGTGTGGGTGGAGCGCGGCGCGCGCACCAGCGGCACGTGGGAAGACCTGTTCGGCGCGGGCGACACCTCTGCCGAGATCTTCGCCGCCTGGCACTACGCCCGCTTCGCAGACCAGCTGGCGGCGGCAGGCAAGGCCGCCTACCCGCTGCCGATGTACGTCAACGTGGCGCTCAACCGGCCGGGCCGGATTCCCGGCGAGTACCCCAGCGGCGGCCCGCTGCCGCACCTGCTCGACGTCTGGAAGGCAGGCGCCCCGCACCTCGATTTCCTGGCGCCCGACATCTACTTCCCGAACTTCGTGGAGATCGTGAACGGGTACAAACGGCCGGACAACGTGCTGTTCATTCCGGAGGCGCATAACTCCGACAATCCCATCGCCCCGGCGAACGCGTTCTATGCCATCGGCCAGCTCGACGCGATCGGCTTCGGCCCGTTCTCGATCGATTCAATCGACGAGAACCCCGGCGCGCTCAAGGATGCCTACGGCGTGCTGCAGCAGCTCAAGCCCTATATCCTCGACGCGCAGGGCACCGATCGTATGGTCGGCTTCAAGCCGCGCCAGCTCTACGACGAAACCCTTGTCGCCGAGCCGGAAACGCGCGACGTCGGGCCCTATCGCTTCACCATCAGCTATGTCGATGCCCCCAAGCCGGGCGCCAATCCCGGGGCGGAGGAGCGCAAGGCCGCCAATGCCGCCGTCGCCGCGGCGGGCGGCATCATCATCCAGACCAGCCCCGAGGAATACCTGATCGCCGGCCAAGGCATCACCGTGACCTTCAAGCCGCGCGCCGACGGCGGAGCCCTTGCAGGGATCGATTCGGCCTGGGAAGGCCACTATGACGCCGCCGGAAAATGGGTGCCCGGCCGCCTGCTCAACGGTGACCAGACTCACCAGGGCCGCCATATCCGGCTGTTCCCGGGCCAATGGCAAATCCAGCGGGTGAAGCTCTACACCTACAAGTAAAGATACCGCTATCATTGTTCTTGACGGCAGTCGGCCACAGGAATATGTAAAAATGATAGCGCTAGCAACGACAGCGCTTCCTGCGAGCCACTAAGCAGAGGGCAGCAGGCGCTTGGGAGGGAGTTCAGATATCATGCGACCCAATTTCGTGACCGTCCGTGCCGTTCTTCTGGGCGCTGCCGCGCTCACCCCGTTCGTCGGCACTGCCGCGCAGGCGCAGGACGCCGCGGCAACGCAGGCACAGACCACCAGTGAATCCGTGGACGATTCCGGCGCCACTGCCCCTGACATCATCGTCACCGGCATCCGCGGCTCGCTGCAGAGCGCGACCAACGCCAAGCGCGACGCGGTGACCTTCGGCGACAGCATCTTCGCCGAGGACATCGGCAAGCTGCCCGCCACCAACCTCGCCGAAACGCTCAACCGCATGCCCGGCGTGCGCCTCAACCGCGACATCAACGGCGAAGGCACCCAAGTCGCCATCCGCGGCCTCGGCCCCAGCTTCACGCGCGTGCTGCTGAACGGCTCGCAGCTGCAGGTGGCGTCCGATGGCGGCACCAACGGCGGCAGCGCCAACCGCGAAGTCGACCTCGACTTCTTCCCTTCGGAACTGTTCACCCGTCTCGACCTCGCCAAGAGCCCGTCGCCCTCGACGCTCGAAGGCGGCATTGCCGGCACCGTGAACCTGCGCAATGCGCGGCCCTTCGACAAGGAAGGCACCCACGTCACGGTGGTGGCGCAGGGCCAGTACACCGACACCAACGACAAGTTCAGCCCGCGCGGCGCGATCGTGGCGAGCCACACCACCGACACTTTCGGCATCCTCGTCGGCGTTGCCGGCGTGAAGACCAAGACCCGCGTGAAGGGCTTCGAGTCGGTCGGCTGGACCGATGGCAACCTGCCTTGCGGCACCGACTGCACTGACGAAGGCGGCAACAACTTCTCGTGGGCTTCGGTCGTTCCCGCCAATGCGGGCCACGGCCTCACTCCCGGCGCTCCCGTCGATGTGGTGGCCACCTCCGGCCTGACCGCCGACCAGCTCAGCACCGCGCTGATCCCGCGCCTCGGCCGCCAGAGCCTGACCGAAGGCACCCGTTCGCGCGTGTCGGCCCTCGCGTCGCTCGAATGGCGCCCCAGCGACGAGCTGCATTTCGCGCTCGACGGCCTCTGGGCCAAGTCGCAGCGCAACTACAGCAAGGTCAACATGAACTGGCAGGTCCGCAACTCGGGCCCCGGCACCAGCGCGCAGTCGACCGGCGGCATGATCCCGATCGACCTGACAGTGGATGACAACAACGTCGTCACCAGCGGCACGTTCGCCAACTCGTCGTTCTTCCTCGAAGCCAGCCTGTTCAAGCAGACCACCAAGTTCTGGAACATCAACCCCAGCGTGACCTGGCAGCCGACTGACGATCTCAAGATCGAGGCCAGCGCGAACTATTCGAAGAGCAGCTTCTTCCGCGAACAGCCGACCTGGGCCTTCCAGACTACTCCGCAGTCAGGCGTAGACGTCTATTACGACAACACGAGCGGTTCCTATCCGTCGATCACCAGCAACATCGACCTGAACGACCCCGACAGCGGCACCTGGCAATGGTATCGCCAGAACATCCAGCTCGTTCGCCGCAAGACCGAGACCAAGGGCGCGCACCTCGACGTCACGTACGGTGACGACATGTTCAACGTAAAGGTCGGCGCGGCCTATGACCGTGCGACCCGCTCGATCCGCGCCTACGACAACAGCACCGCTTACCAGCTGTCGGTCTGCGGCACCGGCTGCACCGGCAACACCGGTTCGATCACAACCGGCGAAATCTCGCAGTACCTGAACAGCTCGTCGGTCGCTGGCTTCATCGTGCCGAATTTCGACGCGATCAAGAGCGCGACCAACTACGCCGGCTATCGCGACAGCGCACCTGAAACGCGCGGGGCCGTGACTGGCGGCGCGACCGGCGACATGGACGAAGAGGTCATGGGCGCCTACTTCGAGCTGAACGGCGTGACCTCGATCGCCGGCCGCGACCTGCACATCAACGCTGGCATGCGTTATGCGCACACCAACCAGATCGTCACCGGGCCGAGCCAGGTCGGCACCTCGATCATCGACATCACCTCCAAGTCGAAGTACGAGAACTTCCTGCCCTCGATCAACCTGACCTACGACCTGGCGAACAACATCAAGCTGCGCGCATCCGCGTCGCGGACGATGACCCGCCCGGATGCCGGCCAGATCCTGCCGGGCATCACCTTCTCCGATCCGTCGGCGCTGACGGCGACGGCGGGGAACCCGGACCTGAAGCCCTACACGTCCGACAACTACGATATCGGCGGTGAACTCTACACCGGCGGCATCGGCTACATCGGCCTGTCTGCATTCATGAAGAACATCCAGGGCTTCACCGTCACCACCTCGGACGAAGTCACCTTCGGTTCGCTCAACATCCCCTTCGACAGCCTGCTCTCGACGCAGCAGAACGCTCTGAATGATCGTTCGGCCGCCACCGGCATCGCCGTCAACAACCTGCCGATCACGGTCAACCGCCCGGTCAACCTGAGCGACCTGAAGATCAAGGGTCTGGAAGCCACCTGGGTCCAGCCGCTCGACTTCCTGATCAAGGGCCTCGGCTTCTCGGCCAACGGCACGTACCTGAAGCAGTCCTCGTCCTCAGGCCTCGTCGCCACCGGCGTGTCGAAGTACTCGTACAACCTCCAGGGCTTCTACGAGAACAACGGCCTGTCGATCAGCGTGAACTACGTCTGGAACGACAAGTCTATCGCCGTGAACAAGCCGCAGAACGGCATCGCCAACGCTTCGCTGCGCAACGACGCGCGCGGCCAGCTGGACATGTCGGCGGGTTACCAGCTGCCGTTCCTCAACGACGGCGTGCGCCTGACGCTCGATGTGCTGAACATCACTAACGAAGTGATCCGCACCACCTTCGAATACTCGAACGCGGCTTATTCGGTCTACAAGCCGGGCCGTCAGGTACTGGCCGGTATCAGGGCCAACTTCTGATTTCCTCCCTACCCTACCCACTGAGCCGGCCTTTGTGCCGGCTCTTTCTTTTTCGGGAGACTTCGTTTTCATGGCAGACATGCTGCACCCAGCCGCTTTCGCCGCCACTCTAACCGCCGCGCTCGCACTCGCCGCGCCGCTTCCCGTCATGGCTGCACCTGCAGCCACGCAATGCCCATGGACCGCCGCATGGGGTTCTTCGCAGATGCCGGTGAACGGTGACGACCGCCTGCCCGAAGCCGCCCGCCGCGACGTTACCCTGCGCCAGATCGTGCGCCCATCGATCGCCGGAAGCGAGTTGCGCATCCGTCTCTCCAACGCCTTCGGCGAGGCGCCGCTGGTCATCGAAAGCGCCAGGCTGGCGCGCGCGGCTTCCCCGCAGCACCCCGCACTCACCGCCGGTTCCTCTGTGCCGCTGCGCTTCGCGGGCAAGGAGCGGGTGGTCGTCCCCGCAGGCGCCGACTGGCTCTCCGATCCCGTCCGCATGCCCGTCGCCGCATTCGACGATCTCGCCGTGTCGCTGCACTTCGCGGCGCTGCCGGTGCAGCAGACCGGCCACCCGGGGTCACGCGCCACCTCGTACTGGCTGAGCGGCGACCGGACGAGCGATACCGCCTTCGCGGGCGCGGCGACGACCGATCACTGGTATATGCTCTCCGGCGTCGAGATGCGCCGCTGCGGCGCCAGCGCCATCGTCGCTCTCGGGGATTCGATCACTGACGGGCGCGGCTCCACCACCAACGGCAACGATCGCTGGACCGACGTTTTGGCCCGCCGCCTTTCAGGAAAGAGCGCGGTGGTGAACCAGGGCATTGGCGGCAACCGCGTGCTGCTCGACGGCACCGGCCCGAACGCGGTGGCGCGCTTCGATCGCGACGTGCTCTCGGTGCACGGCGTCACCGACCTGATCGTGCTGGAAGGCATCAACGACATCGGCATGCTGACCCGCGACGCGCCTGCCACCCCCGAGGTCCACGCCGCGCTCGTGGCCGGGGTCACCGCCGCCTACCGGCAGATCGTGGAGCGTGCGCATGCGCGAGGGATCAAGGTCTACGGCGGCACCTTGCTGCCGTTCATGGGCATGGAGTACTACCATCCCGCCGCCGCCAGCGAGGCCGATCGGCAGGCGATCAACGCCTGGATTCGCACGCCCGGCCACTTCGACGCGGTGATCGACTTCGACGCGGCGATGCGCGATCCTGCGCGTCCCGATCACCTGAACCCAGCCTACGATGGCGGCGATGCAATCCATCCCAACCCTGCCGGCTACAAGGCCATGGGCGAGGCCGTCTCCTTGCAGCTGCTGAAATGAAGAAGGGGCGCCGACCGGGCGCCCCTTTCGTTTTACCGCCGGATCATCGGGTCGATCGTCCTGATCGTCCCGTCGGCGTTGTAATACAGCTCGGTCACCTTCACGTTACGCAGGCGGGTCTGCCCCGATAGCTGCGTGTCGGCATAGAACAGCCACCAGCGCCCGTCCCACTGCACGATCGAGTGGTGCGTCGTCCACCCCTCCACCGGCTCGAGGATGCGGCCTTTGTAGGTGAACGGCCCATAAGGCGAATCGCCGATCCCGTAGGCCAGGAAATGCGTATCGCCGGTTGAGTAGCTGAAGTAGTACTTGCCCTTGTACTTATGCATCCAAGCCGCTTCGAAGAAGCGCCTGTCGTGGTCGCCGCCCAGCAGCAGCTTGCCCTTCTCGTCAACGATGTGCAGTTCGCGGGGGCTTTCCGCGAATTCCAGCATGTCCTTGCTCATGCGCGCGACACGCGGCAGCAGCGCGGGCTTGTCATCGGCCTGAAGGTCGGTCTTCGAGCCGTTGGGATCGTACTTGCCGTCGACATTGCGCTGAAGCTGGCCGCCCCAGATACCGCCGAAGTACATGTAGCTCTCGCCGTCTTCGTCGGTGAACACCGCCGGGTCGATGGAGTAGCTGCCCTTGATCGGCTCCGGCTGCGCCTTGAACGGCCCGGTCGGGCTCTTGGAGGTGGCGACGCCGATGCGGAAGGCGCCCGCCTTGTCCTTGGCCGGGAAGTACAAGTAATACGTGCCGTTACGGAATGCCGCATCCGGCGCCCACATCTGCTTCTCGGCCCAGGGCACGTCCTTTACGTCGAGCGCCACCGGGCCGAGCGTCACTGGCCCGCCGATCTTGTCCATCGACAGGATGCGATAGTCGCGCATCTCGAAGTGGCTGCCGAGGTCGTCCTCGGGCGTCGGCCCGTCGACATCATGGCTGGGGTAGACGTAGATCTTGCCGTTCCACACATGCGCGGACGGGTCCGCCGTGTAGATCTCGCTGACGAGCGGCTGCGAGAGGTACTTCGACTTGTCCGCCTCGACATGCTTCACAGCGTCGTTGGAAGGCGCTTCTTTCGAACAGCCTACGATGGCGATGCACGATGCTAGCGCGAGCAAAGGCAATAAGCTGAATTTCCTTGGCATACGATCTCCCGCAAGATACTTATTACAGCAAGATAGCGCTATCATTTAAAGTTGGGATTTTGCAAGCGTTTATCGAACATCGTGGAGAATGGAGGCCGTAGACCATAACCGGCTCGACCGCCTTTCCGATAGTCGTAAAAGCGCGAGCCAACTTCCAAAGGTTGCGCTCCATTGGCGCCTGGCTGGGGATGGCCTCCGTCGTCGATTAATGGGGGCTGGAAAGGCGGCGTCAGGCATCGCTGTGCGGACTCAGCCGGTCGTCGCAACACTATTGGACATGCCCAACGGCAAAAAAGGGCTGGCGCCTCGCGTTTCGACCGCAGGCAGAAGACCGTAGATGGCGGCGAGTACCCCGCAG
Organism: Novosphingobium sp. 11B; assembly: GCF_054589055.1. NCBI lineage: Bacteria > Pseudomonadati > Pseudomonadota > Alphaproteobacteria > Sphingomonadales > Sphingomonadaceae > Novosphingobium > Novosphingobium sp. 11B. The sequence goes on from NZ_BAAILP010000278.1 coordinate 16,848, forward strand.
TAATCCACTCATCTCGGCTACCGGAAACTCTCGTAGTAAATGATCGATGCAGCGCCACCGTCGCGCAGGGCTCAGAAGTTTCCCTTGGCAGCCTCCTGCAGGATCAACTTGTCCAGCGCCATGTCCGAGATCGCTCGGCGAAGACGCTGGATCTCTTTCTCCACATCCTTCATCCGCCGCGCCTGGTCGGTCTTCAGGCCGCCGTATTCCTTCCGCCGGCGATAATAGGTCTGCTCGCTGACCGCGATCCGAAGGCAAGCTTCAGCCGTGCTCGCTCCCTGCGCCAGCACAATCTCAACTTCACGCAGCTTGCCGATAAACTCTTCCGGCTTGTGCTGCCGACCTTCGAAGCCGCTTGACCCGCCAGGCCCTAATCAGTGAAGTCTCTTAAACTATACCGTGGAATCAGCGGCGCTCTGCAGGCGGTAGAAACGCTCCTTCCCCAAGGTCGCCCACCGCCTGCAGTCGCCTGAAAAAGCTTTCGGATTTCGAGTTCCTGCCTCTCCAGACGTTTCATAACTCACCTACTCACAATCCTCCCGCGGCAACCGTCAATTCAGGATAGGCAAAGGCGCTGCGGGAACGCCTAAATTTTCACGCAAGGTACTGCCTTCATATTCAGTGCGGAAAAGACCCCGCCGGCGCAGTTCTGGCAAAATCTTCTCGACGAGGTCATCTAGCGAAATCGTGTTGACTGCGATCATGAAGTTGAAGCCGTCGCAGGCTCCACCTTCGAACCAGTGCTCGAGTTGATCGACGACGTCGCTAGCCGTACCGATCAGCGTCGAATGCGCATTGGAGGCTGAAGAGCGGATCAGGACCTGGCGCAAGGTAAGTCCCTCCTTCTTCGCAGCTTCGACGTGATGGCCGCCGCGGCTGATCAACGTTTCCGGCGGTACGTCCGGAAACGGCGCATCGAGATCGCAACCGCTCAAATCGTAGGACTTCAGCGCGAGCTGGAGCGAGGCCATTGCCGCGCGCAGATCGATCAGGCCTTCGAGCTGTGCCCATTTGTCCTGGGCCTCCTGCCTGCTTTCACCCACGACGATCAGCGCTCCGGGCAACACCTTCACGTGATCAGGATCGCGGCCCCAGGCAGCCGCACGGCTGCGAATGTCGTCACGAAACGACTTGGCTTGTTCGAACGTCGATTGCGCGGTGAAGATCGCTTCGGCGACGCGAGACGCCATGGCGCGCCCTTCGGGCGATTGGCCCGCCTGGATGAGCAATGGGCGCTCCTGGGGCGACGCCACGCCTTTGAGCGGCCCGCGCACGCGATAATACTTGCCAACATGATTGATGGTTCGGATCTTGTCGGTATCCTTGTAGATACCGCTTGCCTGATCGCGCAGGTAGGCTCCGACTTCGAGCGCCTCCCACAGCTTCAGCACCACATCGACGAATTCCTCGCTGCGGGCGTAGCGCTCGACTTGGGGGACAAACGTCTGGTCCGCATATTGTGCGGCGTCATCCGGCGAAAGGCCTGTGACGATATTCCAGCCGACCCGGCCGCCGCTGATCACGTCCAGCGAGAGCACTTCGCGAGCAACATCATATGGCGGGCGGTACGAGGTCGCAATCGTTCCCGCGAGCCCGAGGTTCCGGGTATGCTGCGAGATCGCTGACAACAAGGTCATGGGTTCGAGATTGTCGCCTCCGCTGAGGCGACGGAAAACCTCGGGATTTTCCGCATTGCTCGGCGAGGCGGTATCGGCGACGAAGAGCATATCGAACTTGGCCGCTTCGAGCTTGCGCGCCAGTTCCACCCAACTGGCGATGCTGGGGCTGAACCCGATGTCTGCCTGGGGGTGGCGCCAGCCGGCCTGATGGTAGCTGCCACCACAAAAGGCGCCAAGCTTCATTTGTCTTTTTTCCTGGCTCATCGCTCTGACATCCTCTTTTTATTACAATGCTTTATACGCCATCATGGAGTAGCCTGCATCCGCCTCAGACCTATCGCACCCAGTCGGCTGGCAGGGTTTCATACCAAGCCGCTGGCAGATCGACGTACTTGCGCGACGACGATCGTATGAGCACCGCGTGGCCACGCTCGTCCGGCATGACGATGATCTCGGCATTGCAGAACAGTATGCCCTCGCGGTCGCGCCCGGTGACGGGATGCCCTTTCGGCCCGCGCACGATCGTCCGCTCGTCGATCACGAACGTCATCTCCTCGCCGCGTTCGGTGCGCAGGAGCACTCGCGTCTCGTCCGCGCTGACCACCCGGCCGACGAACGGGGCCGCCGATGCGGGAAGAAAGCGGATGTCCATCGAAAGCCGCAACTTGTTGGACCTGTTGGGCAACCCCGCATGCGCCGTCATGCTGTGAAACATGAGCACATCCCCGGCCTTGTAGTCCGGCCGGCGCCAGGCGGCATCCGGAATCGTGTCGGGGGGAATGCCGACGCGCGTGTTCGGGTCCTTGAACACGTCGGGCGGATAGAGGCTGGCCTTGTGCGATCCGGGCACCACCGCCAGCCCGCCGACTTCGTCGCCGATATCCATCAGCGGCACCCAGCAGGTGACGAAGTCGATCCCATAATTGTAGATGCCGTCCTGGTGGCGCGCTCCGAACGTCTCGGCACTGGTCCCGGGTGACAGCGGCGGCGCCGTGCGATGGACCACGATAGGCACCCAGGTCGGTGCTTCTCCCAGGAAAGTGCTGACCACCGCATCGAACGAGGGTTCTGCCACCAGGCTTCGCCACACATCGTCCGCGATTGGCCGTGCCAAGGCGCCGTCCACCCGATCCTTGCCGTTCCAGTCGGGGCCGCTCGATGAGGCATCCACCACGCCCAGATCCTTGAGCCGTGCGAGATACTCGTCGCGAACCCTGGCAATCGCATTGCGGTCGATCACGTCCCTGAAGAACAGGACACCGTCTTCGCGCCAGCGTTGCCGCAGCGCTTCCGGGTCCGTCAGCAGCGGGGCTGAATCGGGTAGTTCATCTATTTTCATCGTGCCTTCGCCTCATCCAAGCCCAAAGAATTTTTCCGCGCAGCCCGCGATGATCCAGTCGCGATCGGCCTGCGGCACGTCGCGAAAGTTGTCAGCGATCACCGCGTGGCTGTGCGGGAAGGTTGTTTCCGAATGGGGATAGTCCGACGACCACATGATGTTGCGGCAACCGGGCCGGTTACGCAGTTCGATGCCGATCCGATCGGAAATGAACGAGGCGTAGACGTTCTGGTCGAAGTAGTGGCTGGGCGGATGCTTGATGTCGCATTCGGTCCAGTGGCGCTGCATCTCCCACGTGCGGTCCATGTATTCGCAAGCCCACGGAATCCAACCCACGCCGCTTTCGATCAGGCCGATCCGTAACTGGGGAAAGCGATCGAACACACCGCCGTAGAGCATGATCGAGACGACTTCGAGCATCGCCGTCTTGCCCATCGGGACGTCCGGCAGGAAATTGGTCTTGTCCTTGTAGCGCGAGATGCGCGCGCCCAGATGAAAGGTGATCGCCAGGTCCAGCTCCTGCGCGGTGGCCCAGATAGGGTCGAACTCGGCATCGCGATACTGCCGCTCGCCGCCGACATCGCCGGTCATTGCCTGCCAGATCGAACTCATCTTTGTGAAGTTCTTGATAGACTGCGGGAAGGCGGGAATGTTGACCGCGACGTCCCCGCGCACCTTGGCCTCGTGCATCATCCTGACCGTCGTCGGCACGTCCACCGTGGGCAGGAAGGCGGCCGAAAACAGGCGCTTGGGGGCGTGAGCGCAAAAGTCCGACTGCCAACGATTGAAGGCGTCGAAACTGTCGAAGAACAAGTCGAGGTTGCCCGTTTGTAGTGGCCCGCCGCCGAACAGCACGGCCTTGTCCATGCCATCGCGGTCCATGTCCTCGATGCGCTTTTCGGCCTGCCAGCCCCCCAGCCGCATGTCGGAGAATTTGCCGACGTTCTTATACTCGCTGGTCTTGCGCCCGGCCTGACTCTGCATCAGGTGGACCTGCTTGCGCTGGCCCTCGAAGACTATGTAGTCGACATCGCCAACTGTTTCGACAGTGGGTGCCTGATCGCGGAATTGGGGCGAAAGATACTCCTTCCACATCTGCGGCGGCGGCGTGACGTGGACGTCGGCATCGACGACATAATCGGCAACACGCGGTGCCGCCTCGATCGCGCGATTAGCATCGACCTTTTCCAGAACGGTCATGGTATCAACTCCTCGGTTGGATGGCTTCGAGCAGGCCTGTCGGCGCGCTCGTCGGTCTCGAAGACAGGCAGGTTGAACGGTCCGGCCTCGTCCTCGCAACCGAGGAAGGCTAGCCGCACCGGCAGGCCCAGCCGCATGCCCTGCCCGGTCATCCCGGCGGGATTGGCGATGAAAAGCGGCCCTTCCTCAAGCTCGACGAGGATACAGTCCCACGGCATCGGGAACTGCCCCTGGTAGTAATCACGCTCGAACGTGCACCAGCTGGCGATGGCACCCCGGCCCGACAGCCGTTCCCATGCGAAGCCCTCGCCGCCGCAGGTCGTGCAGGCGGCCTCGATCGGCCAGGCTAGCGTATGGCAGCCGGTACAGCGCGGCAGGCGCAGTTCCTGCCGGTCGCACCATGCCCAGAAAGTGTCGTTACCGTGCCCCAGGGTGCGGTCGGGTCTCTTGTGCACCACCATCTCAGGCCGCCCGCGTCAGGATCAGCGGGTGGGCCACGTCGGTCTGCGCGACCGAGACCATCGAGGCCTCCAGCCCGGCGATCTGCCGACCGACCGCCTCGTGGCGCAATTGGCGCACCGCCTCGGTCACCAGGTTCCAGCCGTGCATGTAGGCGCCCGACATCATCCCGCCCGCAACGTTGACCGGCAGGCTCCCACCCACCGCCATCTTACCCTCTCGAAAGGCGCGAAGCCCCTCGCCGGCTTCCAGAAAGCCATAGCCCTCGATCTGGTTGACGAGATGGATCGAGGCCGGATCATATCCCTCGAAATGCCCGATCGCGGCAAGGTCCAGCCCGGCCATCGCCAGCGCCTGCGCTCCTGCATCGCGCAGTTGCGGGGCAAGCCGATCGCACACCAGCGTCGCCAACTTGCTGCCCCGGGCCCTGGATTCCCCCCAGCCGGCGACATCGATGGCGGGTTTTGTACAATCCCGCGCCTTGTCGCCTCGCCGTACGATCAGGCAAACCGCGCCGTCGTTGACCAGGCACATGTCGAATAGCCGCAAGGGCCGCACGATGGGGCGTGAGGCGAGGTAATTCTCGCGTGTCATCGGTGTCGTCATGATCGCCTGCGGATTGGCGGCCGCGTTCGCCCGAAGCTGAACCGCAACCGCGCCCAGGTCCGCCTCGTCGTAGCCGTACACTTCGAGGTAGCGCTGCGCGATCAGCGCCCAGTGCGCCGCCTGGCTGCTCCAGCCCCAGGGATGGTAATAGTAATACGACGTCGGCGTAGCCGCGCCCGCCTCTCCGCCCGAATAGGTCTTGCCGCCGTATTGACGCCCGATGGAGCGCGATGCTGCCGCGTAGACCATCGCGATCGTATCGGCCCTGCCCTCGGCGATCGCCGCGCAGGCCATCGGCAGTGGGCCAGCCATCAGCCCAGATGCGGTGACGCGATACGCCGGGTCGATGCCCAGTTGGGCTGCAAGTTCATCAGTCGTCGGACCGCCGTAGATCAGTGAGACCGAGAGCCCGTCGATATCCCCGCGCTCCAGCCCCGCATCGTCCAGCGCCTTTTCGAACGCTGCAAGCGCGAGGCCCTCGGCGGACACGGGCGGGCAGCCGTGCGCCTTTTCCCGCGCCGCCCGGTAAAGCGCGCGATGATCGGTTTCCCCGATACCGACGATCGCCGCCTTGCGGGACATTCCCGCATCGGCCTTGGGCATCGCACCGGAGCTCAGCCTGGACATCAGCGCACCACGCAGCGCAGCGACATGTCGCCGATTTCCTCGCGCGAAAAACCGGCGTCGAGCAGGAGTTCGTCGGTATGTTCGCCCAGCAGAGGCGCGCGAACGGGGGTCGCCGGGGCATAGCGACCATCAAAACCGACCGGACCGGCCGCGAGTCTGACCCGGGAGCCATCCTGCACCGCGACGTCGAACAGCAGTCCGTTCGCTTCGACCTGCGGGTCCACCGCAACCTCGTGGATGGTGCGTACCAGTTCCCACGGCGCATCCCAGGCATCGAACACAGGCTTCCATTCAAGCCAGTCGCGCGATCCGATCGTCGCCTGAATCTCCTCGATCAGATCGGCACCATTGTCGGCGCGTGCCGGATCGGTGGCGAAGCGGCTATCCTGCAACAGGTCGGCGCGGCCAATATTGTGGCACAGTGCTGGCCAGTAGCGATCGGGATCCAGGAACATCAACTGGATGAAGCGATCGTCGGCTGTCCGGTAAGGATAACGCAGCGGCGCCCGCGTCGGATTGCCGACATGGGCGTGCTGTTCGGGCGACTGGGTCTGGCTCACCACCACATCCGCCGAAAGCGCCCATACCGCCGTCGAGAGCAGCGACACGTCGACGACTGCCGCCTCGCCTGTCATCGCCCGCTTGAACAGGGCCCCGGCGATCCCATAAGCGACCGACACGCCGCCCAGATGATCGCCAAGCGCCGGGCGCGGCTTGAGCGGTTCGATCATGCCCTTGGGCCGCAGCGCGTGCGCGAAGCCGCCACGCGCCCAGAACGCGGTGGCATCGTAACCCGCCTTGTCGACTTCGGCGCCTTTGAACCCGAAACCGTTGCCGCGCACGTAGATCAGCTTTGGATTGCGGCCCTGCAGGTCCTCGGGCGTCAGTCGCAACGCCTTGATCGCCTTGGGACGAAGACTGGTCAGGAAGACATCCGCAGTATCGATCAGACGCAGCAGAACCTCGCGCCCCGCCGCAGTCTTGAGGTCGATCGCGATGGACTTCTTGCCCCGGTTGTTCTGTTCCAGCGAAAGATTGGCCGACCCTGTTTCGCGGCCGTCGCCAATCTTGAGCGATCTATAGGGATCGCCGCTTCCGACGGTTTCGACGTGGATCACTTCAGCCCCGTGATCGGCAAGCAACGCACCAGCGGCGGGCACGAACACGAACTGGGCCAGTTCGATGATCCTAACCCCGGAAAACACCTCTTTCATCCCGCTCCTCCTCGCATCGATCATAGCCTTCTTCGCCAAGTTCTAACAAGCGTTTGTTTTTATATGCAAGGGATTTCTTGACCCCGCCCTTTCCTCTCGCAAGCACAGACAAGTGTTGGCCCGGACGCCGACCGTCCTATAGAAGCGGTTCCATGATGATGTTTCTGCCCTGCGCGCCCTCTGTCCAACGCCATCTGGCGCAGCATCGCGGAGGCGGTTCATGAGCGGCAAGCCCCGGAAGGATGCATCCATCCATCCGCCGACCGACAAGGGTAGCGAGCGCCGCCAGCGCATCCTCGACGCCGCCCGACGCCGGTTCGCCGCATCCGGGTTCGAAGCGACGACAGTGCGCCAGATCGCCGACGACGTCGAATTGCTCGCAGGGAGCCTTTACTATCACTTCGCCAACAAAGAGGAGATGCTCCACGAAACCGTGCGCGATGCCGTGCAGCGGCTCAGCGACGGCGCGCAGGAAATCCATCGCCGGGACGCCGACCCGGAAACCAAGCTTGTCGCGCTGATCTTCTTCGACGTGGAGGAATTGACCGAACACCAGGAGGTCCACGCGATTCTCCACCAAGAGCGGGCCTACTTCCGGGCCAATCCGGATCTCGCTTACGTCCTGCAGGGGCGAAGGGAGCACTACCTCGTCTGGCGCGCGCTGATTGAGCAGGGCATGGCGGAAGGCTATTTCAGCCAAGACATCAATGTGTTCCTGACCCTTTCAACGATGATCCGCATGCTCAATACCGGCGCCGACTGGTATCTGCATGACGATCCGGCCACGATCGATGCCGCCGGAATCCTGTCACGCGAGGAACTTGGCGCCTTTTACGTGAACTACGTGCTGCGCGTCGTGCGGACACCAGAGCGGATCACCGCGCCCATCCCCTGGCCGCCCGGTTACCCCGGGTCCCGAGGCGGCTGATCCCACTCGCTAGCAACAAACAATCAAACGCTTGTTCAGTTTCTGGGCTACTGATAGACTTCTCTCCATGAGCTACCGCCGTGCAAGGTGGCCTGAGAGAGGATTGCCATGGCTGCCCGGGACGATGGATTTCTGAAGACGTCGGCTGCGCTCGATACCGCCACGAAAGTCGTGATCCTGGCGGGAGGCCTGATCGCCTCGCTGGCGCTCATGGCGATTGCGTCGGTGCTGCCGCAGATCGACCATGCACTTGCCCGGGGGCCCGGCGACCATATGCTGGTCAAACAGCTAGTCGGTGCTGTCGCGCTGGCCATGGTCGTGGGCGCCTCGACGGTCGGCTTCCTGATCGACCGGTTCGGCATCAGGCCGGTGCTGATCGCAGCGGCGGCCCTTTATGCCCTGGCAGGCACGGCGGGCCTCTATCTTAGCGATCTGCATTCGTTGCTGGTTTCGCGGCTCTTCGTCGGGGTCAGCGCCGCAGCAATCCAGGTGGCCTGTATTACGCTGATCAACACCCAGCTCGAAGGCGTGGCGCGGGCCCGATGGATGGGCCTGCATATATCGGTTGCGATGTTCACCGCGATATTCGCGCACCCGATTGCCGGCGCCTTGGGCGAAATCAGCTGGCGTCTGCCGTTCGGCCTCTATGCATTGGGCTTGGTGCTGATCCCTGCGGCGCTGCGACTGCAAGCCAGCGCGCCGGACGCATTGGGCAGCGCATCCGCGCAGGCAGAGCGCCGGACTTTGCCGGGCTGGTTCCCGTTTCGCTATCTGCTGCTGGCATTCGCGATCGGCACCCTGGCGCTCATGCCGAGCGTGCAGGTGCCGTTCCTGCTGCGCGAGAAAGGCCTCATCCGACCTTCGGCGATCGCCCTGGTCCTCACGGCCGATTCGCTGGCCGGCGCGATGATGGCAATGCTCTATGGACGCGCCCGCACCCATATCTCGGCCCACGCCGCGTTCGCATTCAGCTTTGCGACGGCGGCCGTCGGCCTTTTCATTGCGGCATTGGCAGGCAGCATCGCAATGGTCATCGCCGGTTTGCTGATCTATGGCCTGGGGATCGGCTGGTTCGTCCCCAACCTGATGACCGCCCTGTCTTCACGCGTCACCCCCGTTCATCAGGGGCGCGCAGCTGGCATCGTCAAGGCAGCGCATTTTCTGTCCGCCCCGGTCGCCGTCGCCATGGTGGAGCCAGTGGCGCGCAGCTATGGGCCTTCGGGCACCCTGTATGCGGCATCCGGGCTCGCCTTCGGTTGCCTGATCGTCATCGGCTGGCGATACCTCCGACAACACCGGCAACAGTGAGGTAACGGCGCGGGAGGACCGTCGAGGCCCACCTGATCCAGAATCCAGAGAGCAACGAAAAAGGGCTCCGCGATGGCGGAGCCCTTTCCCCGTTCCGGCAGTAAGCCCGGCGTCATGCCGGTTCTGCTCAGTTCCCGAAGCGATACTTCAGTCGCACGCCGATCATGCGCGGCTCGCCGACCGCGCCGCCCTCGATGCCGAAGCTGGGATAACCCCCAAAGGTCGCATTGTAATACTTGCGCTTGGTGAGGTTGGTCACGAACAGCGCCAGGTCCACCGGCATGTCCGCAACAGAACCCCAGTTCACGTTGAGATTGACCAGGTCGAGCGCGGGCAGCTTTCCGTAATCATACGGGATTGCCCCAGCAAGGAACGCCGGAGTGTCCTGATAGTTCGCGTACTGGCTATCGATATGCGAGTAGGTCACGCCCACCGACAGCTTGCCGTAGCCCTCAGGCAGCGGCAGCGTATACGTGCCAGTAACCGTAAGTTTGTTTTTGGGTGAGTATGTCAGCGGATAGCCAACCCGCGCGCCGCTCAGCGTAATGGCCGAGAAGACGATGTCCGGCGGCGGGACCGTCAGCGACTTCACATCAGTGTCAAGATAGGCATAGGCCGCATCGAGGGTTAAACCATGAAAAGGTGTGATGGACGCATCCACCTCGATGCCCTTGATCGTGGACTTTCCGGCATTGACGATCAACTGCGCAGGCGTCGTCCCGGGCGTGCGCAGGAAGCCGGCGGCAGTGATCTGCTGGTTGCTGAAATCGTTGTAGAAGCCCGCAATATTGAACGTTCCACGCACTGCGCCACGCCAGCTGGTCTTCAGGCCGATTTCATAGTTGTCGATCTTTTCGGGTTCAAACGCTTCTTGGCCGTAGCCTTCCGCCTTGAGCTGTCCCTGCCGGTAGCCCCTGGCATACTTGGCGTAGAGCAGCACGTCCTCGACAGGCTTGTAATCAAGATCGATCAGCCATGTCGGGGCCTGCGAGTGCCCGGTCAGGTGGGTCTGGCACTGTTCGACAGTCAGCGTGCCCGGGTTCGTCGCACTGCCGCGCGATCCGAAGCGAAAGCCATCGACGCAATAGCCGACTGGCGGATTGGCGGTCGGAGGCACCGGCGCATAGTTCATCTGGCGGCTGGTGAGCTGATAACGATCCCACGTGTAACGGATACCGCCTGTGACGCTCAACTTGCTGTTGAGCTTGAACGTGGCCTGCGAATAGAGCGCATAGTCCTGCAGGTAGTACTTGTTGACACGTGCTGTCAGCGTTGTCGTTGCCGCTGGCGCACCTGCGGCGGGAGTGAACGGGCCGCACCCCAGGAACGCGTCAGTTCCGGTGCACGATGCCGTGTTCGTCGAAACGATCCCGGCAAAGCCCAGCGGGGTGTTGCGCTCCATGTATGCGCCTGCCTGCCAGGTCAGCCGATCGCCAAGCGCGGAGCCCTGGAACTGCAGTTCCTCCGTAAGCGTAGCGCCCGAAGCGGTGTTGAGGCCGGGAAACGGGTTCGAGAATACCCGCACCGCATTGGTACCGGCATTGGGGCCGCTGACGATCTCAAGGTTTTCGCCGTAAACGGTCCCTCGCGTGGATTCGCGGAACTGCGAATAGGCGAAGATGTTCTTGATCGTCAGGGTGTCAGCCGGAACCCAGGTGGTGGTGTTGACCACTTGCCATTGCTCGACTTTCTGAAAGGGCGACAAAAGACCGGCCTCGCCAGTATGGAAACCGCGATCGGAGCCTCTGTCGACTTGCCCGCATTGCAGCGCGACAAGCGCCGAAGTTGCCGCCTGGCTGCGGTTGCAAGCAAACACGCGCGGCAGCGAACCATTGGTATCGGACTTGCTGTACGTGCCGACGGTGTAGTTTTCGAGATTGGGCGTGATGTCGGCGACGACGCTGACACGTCCAGCCCAATAGTCGATGTCGTTGAAATGGCTTGGACCGATGCCCGAGACGCTCTTCATGAAACCTTGGCGGGTCTGCCGGTCAAGCCCTACTCGAACGCGGAGGGTGTCGGCGACCGGGACATTGACCACGGCCTGGATACGGCGCAACTCGTGATTGCCGAGCGAGCCTTCGACATAGCCCTCAAGCGCATCGGTCGGCCGCTGCGGTACGATGATGACGGCCCCTCCGCTGGTATTGCGGCCGAACAGTGTGCCCTGCGGCCCCTTGAGAACCTGCAGGTTCTGCAAGTCGAAGAATGACCCCGGTCCCGCGCCATTGCCCGCTGCGGTGCTGGAGACAACGCGGGGTGCCGGTGCATCGGCGAAGTACACCCCTACCGAAGGCGCGGCGCCGGCATCCTGGTTGAAGCCGCGTATCGCGAAGGATGTCTTTTCCGCGCCGAACCTACTGTTGGTCGATAGCGACGGAGTATAGATGGCAATGTCGCCAGCAGAGACGATGTTGCGATTGGCGAGCTGCTGCTGGCTGAACGCGGTGATCGAGATCGGCACGTCCTGCAGTCGTTCTTCGACGCGCCGAGCCGTGACGATGATATCTGCCGCGCTGTCTTCGGAGACGACCTGCGTTGTATGCGACTGGGCAAAAGCAGGATAGCTCGCCGTACAAAGGACAAAAAGAGCAGTGCCACAACACCATCTATTTATATTCATATGATCTCCCCATTGGCATATTGATTTTTATTGGAAAGCGATGCGCCAGATACATTCCGGGCGTGCCTGCGATCGCTTCAATGCCTTGGCGCCGCCCATTGCACGCCATCGCCACTCTCCCGTCTCGGCCAAATCCGGAGCACGAGAATGCGTCCGGTATGCCTTCTTCCATTCAGACTGCGTGGGCAGGCGGCCCAAGTCAACAAATTCTAACTAATGTTTGGAAACATAAGTGCCGGGTCCGTAATTCCCGGCACTGACGCGATGCTCATGCCATCGAATTGCCGCACCTGTGAGGTGCGGGCGTAAGCCTGCGCGTTGCCGCTTTAGGCCCCGAATTGCACCAGTTACGAAGCTATCCAACCATCGGGCGATGCCTTCGAATCATGGCCTCCAACCGAGGTGATCTTGCGAGGATCGCCACGCCGATTTCACGCATCTGCTAGTTCAGTTTTAGACTCGGCGGCGTTTTCTGAACGATCGCTAAAGGTCGCTTGGCTGAGCTAAACGGATATCGGAGTATCCGACCAGACCCTGTCGCTTCGATCAGCGGCCGCGAGGGCCTACTCCTGACAGAAGCTGCTGACAGAGTTCTTCGAAGCCGACCGGCTGTTACGCGCCCATCCAAGCCGCTCAATTGGAAAAGTCCCGCGACTACGAGCGGTCAGTCCGGTTATGGCCGGGGCTGGGACAATCCCGTCGTTCGGGAGGACGATAGCGAATGGCCGGTTTCGGATGAAGCGGTCGTTCGCGCGGTGACGAGCTAGTTCGGAGAACGAGCAAGTCATGGCCCGAAGTGAGCGCTCAAACCTCGTCAAATCTGCGCGATCCGCTTCTTTCTCGCTCCACTTGGGCGGGCCCGGGACCGATCGAAGGAGTACTAGTTCTCCGCCAATTCACGGGCGATGCGCATCCCCAGATGGCTGTTGCGCTGCTGCGGTGGATCGCCGATCCGTTGTGCCGCACGAATGGTCCAGTCGATCAGGCTCCAGCCTGCTCCGCGTACATTGCGCAGCTTGCAGTCGCCGGTCAGCCAGGGTGAGCCGTCGGTCGGAGCGCCCACGAAGTCATCATGATGGCAATCGGCAACCCATTCGGCAACGTTGCCGGTCATGTCGTGCAGGCCGAAGGCATTGGGCGGATAGCTGCCGACTGCTGCGGTGCGGTCCAGTCTGTTGCCGAAATTCGCCTTTTCGTGGTCGGCGACATTGCCGAACACGAACCAGGTACTGGTGCCCGCGCGCGCGGCATATTCCCATTCCGCCTCGCTGAGGAGGCGGTACTTCGCGCCGGTCTTGCGAGAAATCCAGTCGATATAGCTCATCACGTCGGCATAGTTGACGTGGATGACCGGACGGCGACCGCGGCCCCAGCCTTCATCGGGCGGCCGATAGCCGTTGCAGCCACCATCGGCCACGCAGGCATCCCACTGATCGAACGTAATTTCATAGCGGCTGATCGCAAGGCTGTAGGCGATCGTGACCTTATGCCGAGGCGATTCCATCTTGTCGAAAAGCGGATCGACGCCGAGCGCGTCGCGCTCTTCCTGGCTCGATCCCATGACAAAGCTGCCCGGAGGCACGACCACCATGTCCGGACAATCACGACAGTCCGAAAAAGCGGCGCCGCGGCGGATGGAAGGGAAAGCAGGTATCTTGGCGTTCGGTCCATCGGCGGCAGAAACCATCGTAGCCGTAACGCCGAAGGCGAGCATCAGCGAAAGCCTGGATATCATGGATTAATCTCCAGAGGAGTGAGACTGTTCGCGTGAAAATTGGCCGCTTGGAAGAAATTCGGATGCAGCGTGCAATTGCACGCTGCATCCCGTCGTCAGAACTTGTAGCCGACTTTCACGCCATAAGTGCGCAAGTCGGGCAACCCTACGACCAACGCGGAGAGGGTGCTGCTGTAAGGGAAGCCGTTCGCAAACAGGCCCTGCTCGCCGACCGAGGTGTAGGCCTTGTTGTTGAACGCGTTGGTGACGAACATCTCATACGAGAACGGTCCGATGTTTGTCCCGGCACGCAGATTGACCTTGTGGCTATCCTGCGTCTTCACCACATTAGCGGCGCTAGACCACATGCCTGATTTGAAATTGTAATCGGCACGGGCAAACCAGCTCGCGTCCCCTGAATTGAGTTCGCCCCCGAACTGCACGCCCACGTTCGCGGAATATTTCGACGTCTGTGGCAATTCATTGCCGTGGAAGTCGAACACGCCGGTCAGGCGGGACACGGGAGGGTTGGTGTACTTCAAGATCTTTGAATCGTTTATCGCCCCCGCCGCATTGATCGTGATGAGGTCATTTAGCCGCCAGTTGGTCTCCAGTTCGACGCCCTTCATGTCGATGCTGCCAGTGTTGGCGCTGCCGCTCAGCACTGCAGGAAGACCGTTCGATCCCACCGTCATCAGCGAGATCGCGTTGATCTGGTTGCGCCATTGGGCATAGTATACCGCCAACGAGAAATTCACCCTGCGATCGAACAGCGCCCCCTTCAGACCTACTTCATAATTCGTGACCTTCTCGGGCTCCACGGCGATTTTTACGCCTTCAGCGATCGCCTGCTGGATGACGTCTTGCGAGAGCGTGAGAAATTCGGTGTTGAAAGCGCCGGGGTTCACGCCCTTCGACCAGGACGCGTAGCTCATGAGGCCGCCGTCCGTCTCGTATTTGACGATCACGCGGGGCAGGAAGTTCTTGTAGCTCTGCTTGAGCAGTAGGTCCCCGCCTGCGTAATATCCCGGCGTTGCGATCTCGGGCGCTGCGATGGTCGTGCCGGTCGGCTGCGAATAGGCGTAGAGCGTATCGACCTGATAACGCCCCTCTGCGCTGACCGAGAGTTGCGGCGTGAACTCGTAAGTCACGGCACCGAACACACCGAAGGTGCGCGAGCGGGTCTTGCCCGTCTCGGCATAAGTCGCCGAAGGCAGGAAGCCGCCGCCGACACCGCTGCGCGTGGTGGCATTCAGATAACTGCCGCCGAAGGTCGCCTGGATCGGACCACCATTGTCATAAGTCGCCCGCAGTTCCTGCGAAATGTCCTGGTTCAGCCGTTCGATCAGGTAGGGGTAGTCGAAGTAGGGGCGCTCGGCGCTCGGCGAACTGGTCGCCAGCGAAGTCGATCCCTGGTTGTCGAGATCGATGAAGACGCTGAACTCCTCGCGGTTGTATGCGGTGAGGCTCGACAGCGTCACCCCTGTGTCACCGAGTTCCCAATCGACGCCAAGGTGGGTGTGGTAGAAGTTGCGCAGCAAACCGTAGCCTTCCACGCCCTTGTCGTAATCGAAGATGCGCCCCTTTACGGTGCTCAGCCAGTTCTTTGCGACATCGTCGAAGTCGGTATTGGCCGACGGCCCCGAAGCAAGACGGGGCGTGGTGCCGCAGAAGAACGGATATGACGTCGCCGTGCCTTGCCCAGCGATGCCCGAGGTGCTGCCGGTAAGATTGCAGTTGGACTGGTTCGCGACGACGACGTTGCCAGAAGTATCGGCAATCTGGTGTGTGCCGAGCAACCCGTTCGCGGGATGGTTGTCGTCATCGCGCGAATAAATGCCGAACGCCTTGACCGTCAGGTTGGAGGCCGGCGTGAAGACCAGCATCGCCGAAAGGTTGCGGCTGGACTGATCGCCCAGGGTTTCGCCGGAATAGGTGTTGCGCCAGGAACCATCCTTGCCGAAACCATCGCCGCTGATGCGGAATGCGAGGAGGTCCCGTACGATCGGGCCTTCGATGTCGGCGTGGAAGGAGTAGTTGTTGCGGGTGCCGAGCATGGCCCGGATCGAGCCGCCCCAGTCGTTCCCCGGCACTTTGTTAACGACATTGACAGCGCCCGCGAAGGTGCTGCGGCCGAAATACGTCGCCTGCGGCCCCTTGAGAATTTCGATGCGTTCGGGATCGGAAATCGATGACAGCGCCGAGGTCGAGGAGATTGGCGCGCCATCGACGAACATCGAAGACGTCGTCGTCTTGGTCGACGACGGCGTGAAGCCGCGAATGATGAATTGCTGGTACGAACGGTCATTGCGGCCCGAACCGTTCTGATTGACGTTGAGACCGGGAGTGCTCTCCGACATCTTCATGATGGTGTCGATGCCGCGCTGCTGGAGCGCCGTGGCCGAGAACGCCGCAATCGAAATCGGCGTTTCGAGGATGTTTTCTTCGCGCTTGCGAGCGGTCACAACGATGTCCCCCCCCACATCCGAAGGAGCATTCGCCTGAGAAGCTTGGTCGGCGGTCTGCGCAAAGGTGGTTGCCGGCGCGGCGATGGCAAGTGCCATAGCACCCCAACCAGCATGATCTAGTAGTCGAAATGTCCTCATGTCATCACCCCTGAAAGTCTTTTTGGTGAAATGCGCATCCGAGGCGCAATTTTTCGATCCGAACGCTCGCCTCTACGGAGCTGCCCAGGTAAATACTCGTCGATCGAATTCGATGACCGAAAAATGCTTATGATTACAAATGCCTGCAATGACGCGAAGCCTCATGACCGGTCTGCGGATATACTTCGGCAGGCGGAGATTCTGTTTTTTCCGGCTTCTTCATGATGGCCGCGCACCCTTCCGATGATGCGCCCGGCTTTTGCCCCCATTTCCGATCCCTGAACTGCCTCCGCCCTGCAGGTAGGTTTCGGTATGCTTGTGTTCGGGGAGGCGCGAACGTTCTGGGCATCGCCGCTAACAGGCCAGAAAGCGCACCAGCTCCTCGGCCGTTTCCCGCGGGTTGTCCTGCACCGGAAAGCCGCTGGCTTCCGGCAGCACCACGCTATGCCCATCGCGCAGGTTGGCCTCGGCAGTCGCGCGGTACTTTAGGAAGAACGTGTCCCGCGCGCCGTAGAGTAGCAGTGTTGGCGCCGTGATCCGGCGCATGAGTTCGACGAAGTCGGTGTATGCGACGCCGCGCTCGTGCGGGCGGATCCAGCGCCCGGCCTGCGCGCGGCTGGCGTTTTGCTCGGCGCCGATGCGCACGAAGTCACGCAAGCCGAAGATGTCGCGTGCCAGCGCCGGGTCGCCGGGCAGGGGATCGCCCTCGGGCGTGAACATCGTCGCCTGACCCCTTTCCTTGGCAGCGACCTGCTCGCGCGTGCTTGCCGGGCCGAGAACGCAGCTCGGCAAAGCAAGCCGCCGCACGCGTCCGGGCGCGAGTGCGGCCATCGCCACCGCCACGCAGCCGCCGAGCGAGGTCCCCGCAAGGTCCAGCTGGCCGAGCCCCATGTCCTGCAGCGCGCCAAGCACCAGCGTGGCAGTCTCCAGCACGGTCTGGACCTCGGGCGGCGATCCCTGCCATCGAGAGGCGCCGTGGCCAGGCAGGTCGAAGGCGATCACGCGCCGACCGCGCGCAAGCTCGGGCGCGACCTCGCGCCAGTCCGCGGCCCAGCCGCCCAGCTTGTGCAGCAGTACAACCGGCGGCGCAGCGCCGTGCTCGCCCAGCGAGACGTGGTGCAGTTCTCCTCCCGCACGGCGCACTGCTCCGGCGCTGGTCCATGGTCCCGCAGGCGGAGGTGCGACTTGCGCGGCGGCGGGCAGGCCGGAGGCAAGCGCAACGGCGCCAAGAGTCATGCCACCGGCAAACGCACGTCGAGTGACCATCCATGGTCTCCTTTGCTTCGATCGGGGCGAGTGTCAGGAGCCGGTCGGACAAGGTCGAGCCGTCGCGCGTCCGCTATCCGCCTGACGACGACCATCGTTTTCCCGACGTTCGCTCCCCGCACGGGCAAGGTTAGACCGCACAACTTCGCGATCCGGCATGGAGCATCCCCGGCATGAAGCATATCCTCGCAAGCCTGGCCACCGGATCGGCGCTTCTGCTTGGCGCTTGCGGCGATCCGGCGCTGTCGCCGGCGGGCGTCGACAAGCTGACCTACCACAATACCTCCGCGCGCGAGGGCTGGAACGACCGCGAGCGGATGCTTTCCCCGGCGGCGGTGGCGGGGGGGCAGTTCGGCGAAATCTGGCAGTCGCCGAGGCTAGACTTTCATGGCGCGACGCCGCCGCGCCTGTTCGCCTCGCCGCTCTATGTCAGCGCGCTGGGCTTCGACGAGAGCGCACAGGCGGGCCGGACGCTGCGCGTCGCCTTCGTCGTATCCAGCACCGGCTATGCCTATGCCATCCACGCCGGGCAGCGGGCCGACCTCCCGGCTGGAACGATCCTGTGGAAGCGCAGGCTGACCGCCGACCCGTGCCAGGACGGCCAGTTCGGCAACCTCTCCACACCGGTGATCGACCGCGCCGCCAACCGGCTCTACGTCACCAGTTGCCGGGGCGACTGGACCTGGGACGCCCATGCGCTGGACCTGCGGACCGGGGAGGAAGTTTCAGGCTGGCCGGTAGAGATCAGCCACCGCACCGTCACGGCTCAGGTCAACCGCAACGGCGTCAGCCGCTTCGTGCCGGGCCAGATCTACTACCAGCGCGGCGCTCTCAACCTGAGCCGCGACGGCGGGCGCCTTTACGTGGCGTTCGGGCCTGACCTTCAAGGCTTCCTCGTATCGGTGAATACCGCAAACCACCGGGTGGCAAGCGCCTTCTCCTCGATGCCGCGCGCGGACCTGCAGCAGGGCGGCATGTGGGGCGCATCCGGCCCCGCGATCGACGCGCAGGGGCGCATCTACATCGCGACCGGGGCCAGCTTCCTTTCCGCCCTCGAGAAGCGCGGCATCCCGGGCGTATTCCCTGAGGTCGTGGGCGCATGGGGGCAATCGATCCTGCAGTTCAGCGACGATCCCAAGGCTGGCCTGCGCCTGACGGGCACGTATTCGCCGTTCAACTATTGCCAGACGGCCGCGTCCGACATCGACATCGCGGGCAGCGGCGCGGTCCTGTTCGACCTCGATCGCGGCAGTGCGAGCACGCCGCACCTGCTTACGCTGGGGGCGGGCAAGCAGGGCAACGCCTACCTGCTCGACCGCGACCACATGCCCGGCGGCACCCATAAGCGCCATGCCTGCAGCACCGATCCCGCGAGCGACGGCTCGCTCCTTGCGCCGGGCGTGCAGCCGGAACTGAAGTCGCGCGGTCCGGTGGTGGTCTTCGGTCCCTATTCCGACAGCATCGGCATGGTGAATTCCGCCAAGAGCCGCGCCACGCTGGCCCATTTCCGCAATCGCCTCGGCGAGCACTACCTGTTCCTTGCGGGCAGCGCCAAGACCGGCCCGGACTTCGGCACCAACGTGCCGCCTAGCCTGGTGCGGGTCCGGGTGGTGACGCGCAAGGGCGAGCCGGCCTACCTCAAGGTGGACGGGCGCGAGATGACGGTGACGATGCAGAACCCTGGCTCGCCGGTGGTCTCCAGCAATGGCGGCGAGAACGGCGTGGTCTGGGTGCTGGACACCAATGTCCCGCGCAGCGTCGATATCTACCAGCCAGATGCGCCCGGTGCGCGCCTCTATGCCTTCGACGCGAAGAGCCTGAAGCCGCTGTGGCAAAGCGGTGATGCGCTGTTCACCTCCGGCAAGTACAACGAGCCCGCAGTGGTGGACGGCATGGTACTGGTCGGCACGGACCGGCTGCAGGCATTCGGGCTGCGGGCGCCGGGCGCCGCGATGCCGTCGCTGCAGCACCCCGCTGTCGCCGCTGCCGGGAATGAGGGCAAGGCGCTGTTTGATGGCCGCTGCGCCGCCTGCCATTCTAGGGCCGGATCGGGTGCACCGCCGGTTTCAGTGATAGCGGGACATTCCCAAGGGCAGATCGTCGATGCGCTCAAGGTCGGCAAAATGAAGGAGATGGGCTCCGGGCTCAGCGAAACGCAATTGGCCGAGATCGCCACATATGTACGCTCCGGCGCAGCGAGGTAAGCGCCGGCTATTGCCAGACCGCGGCGATGTGTCCCGGGCTCAGGACCGCGATTTCGATGTCGCGGATACGGATTGTCTTTTGCGAAGTCGCGAAGAGCATCGTCTGGCCGCTGCCTGAGTGCGCGACCTCATCGGTGGTGTCGCTGCCCAGAAAGTGCACTGCTAAGAGCGCGCTATAGCCTTTCGATTGTCCATCACCAGCACTGCCGCGCTCTTCCCAATCGGCTTTGCTCGGATTTGGGTCTGTCGCGACGACTATACCTCCGTCCGCACGTTGCCATTTACAAATCCGTTATGTCCGCTCCCGAGGGCGCAAGTCATTCATGCGGAGCGTGAGAAGCGACTTGAACTGGTCGGTAGGCGACCCGGCTGAGCGGCAACTATCTCTGTATCTGCGCTCCAAACGCGACAGTCGCCTACCGGCCAGTCCCGCGCATTGCAGGGAACGATCATCAGTGCTTCAGGAACGGCAGATGTTGGATGGGCTCCTGCCGTTCACGGCGCGCCTCGCGAACGTCGGTTTTGTCCCAGGTCCCGTCATAGTTTGAATGTCAGCTTCCAAGCGGGGCAAAATCGCTGTCGAACGGTGAACGGGCGCGTTGCAGAAGCTTACCCGTCGCGGTGGCCTGCCCCCGGGACTGGCGAGACCCGAGTGCCAACGCAAGCCAGTTGCATGCGCTTGCCGCGTCAATTTCGATGCCGTCTCTACACAGCGCGACCAGGATACTTCCGCCTGCGCAGGATGCTCGAAAAAGAAATATCAAACACGGCAGAGCGGACTTTCGCTTCTTGCCATTAATTTCTTCACCGGGGTTCTCAAAAGCCGGTTGTGCGCCCCTCCCCGTTTAACGGAAAAGGGGCAAGGTTCAGCGTACCCTCGTACCGCGTCCGAACAGGAATCCGAGAACCAGAATTACGACCGCTACGATCAGGAAAATCTTGGCAAGGCCGGCAGAAAGACCTGCCACGCCCCCAAAACCCAGAAGCGCAGCGATGACTGCGACCACTGCAAAAATGATGGCCCAGCGAAACATCAGGCATCTCCCGTTTGAAAGAGCTGCGTCGATCACTTCGACGTGCTCGAACTTGCAAACTTTCTGGCATTGTCAATGTTCCAGACACATCCTGCATACTCCCGACACGTATGGTGGCGTCCGGTAAGGCACATGGCCCTGACGTGCCGAAGATAGGGTTGGCGATGGGTCGGATCATGCGCGCCTTCCGCGCGTTGGCTCCTGTGGAGAAGGAGCCTGAATATGTCGTTTGTCACTACCGTCCGCCGCGAAGTCCTGACACGCCCGGTTCTGGCGCTTGTGCAATCCGCACTCCCCGCGCTGTCCGCCACGGAAAACGAGGCGATCGATGCCGGGAACACGTGGTGGGACGCCGCCCTGTTCACCGGCAACCCTGACTGGAATGCGCTGCTGGCCGTGCCTCCTGCCACTCTCACGGCAGAAGAGCAGGCCTTCATCACCGGCCCGGTCGAGACCTTGTGCGGGATGATCGACGACTGGCGCATGACCTGGGAAACCCACGACCTGCCCCCCGAGGCGTGGGACTACCTCAAGTCCGAGAAGTTCTTCGGCATCATCATTCCGAAGGAACACAGCGGCCTCGGCTTCTCGAACTTCGCGCATAGCGAGATCGTGAGGAAGATCGCCACTCGCTCGGTTTCCGGTGCAGTGACGGCGATGGTGCCAAACTCGCTGGGACCGGGCGAACTGATCCTGCGGTTCGGCACCGAAGCGCAACAGCGGCAATGGCTCCCCCGCCTCGCCGATGGGCGCGAGCTTCCTGCCTTCGGCCTCACCAGCCCCGAAGCAGGATCAGACGCCGCCGCAATGGTCGACGAAGGCGTGGTCTGCCTGGGCGATTGGCAGGGCGAAGAAGTGCTCGGCATCCGCCTCAACTGGCGCAAGCGCTACATCACGCTGGGACCGGTCGCGACGATCCTGGGACTCGCCTTCAAGCTGCGCGATCCCGAGCATCTCCTTGGTGGGCAGGACGAGATCGGCATCACCGTAGCTCTGGTGCCCACCAACCTGCCCGGCATCACTATCGGGCGGCGGCACATCCCCTCGATGCAGACGTTTCAGAACGGCCCGAACGAGGGCAAGGACGTCTTCATCCCGCTCGACAACGTGATCGGCGGGCCCGAGCGGGTCGGTCAGGGCTGGAAGATGCTGATGAGCGCTCTGGCCGCCGGGCGCGGCATTTCGCTGCCCTCGCTGTCGGCGGCGGCGGGCGCCTTCGCCGCACATACAACCGGCGCCTATGCCCGCGTACGATCGCAGTTCAACCTGCCGATCGGCAAGTTCGAGGGCATTCAGGAACGCCTCGCCCGGATCGCAGGCAATGCCTACCTGCTCGACGGCGCGCGGCGGCTGACTTGCGCGGGGCTGGATCAGGGCAACCATCCCGCGGTGATCTCCTCGATCCTGAAACTTCACGCCACCGAGCGGATGCGCGTCGTCATTAACGATGCGATGGACGTCCACGGCGGCAAGGCGGTGATCGAGGGCCCGCGCAACTACATGGGCGGACAGTACCGCGCGATCCCGGTCGGCATCACCGTCGAGGGCGCGAACATCCTGACGCGCAGCCTGATGGTCTTCGGACAAGGCGCAATCCGGTCGCACCCCTATCTCCTCGACGAGATCCGCGCGGTGGGCGATGCCAATCGCGGGCGCGCGCTGGCCGATTTCGACAAGGTACTATGGAAGCACGTCGGCCACGCGCTCAAGACCGCGATCCGCGCGTTCGTGCGCAGCTGGAGCGGCGGCGTCTTCGCCCCTGCTCCGAAGGCGGGGAAGGCCACGCGCTATTATCGCCAGATGAGCCGCTATGCCGCAGCCTTCGCGTTCTGCTCGGACATCGCGTTCCTGACGCTGGGCGGCGAACTCAAGCGGCGCGAACTGCTCTCGGCGCGCCTCGGAGACGTGCTGTCCGAACTCTACATGCTCTCGGGCGCGCTCAAGCGCTGGGAGGACGAAGGGCGGCAGGATGACGACCTGCCACTGCTCGACTGGTGCATGCAGAGCGGCTTTGCCAGCATCGAGCAGAGCTTCGCGCAGATCATCGAGAATTTCCCGGCCCGCCCGGTCGGCTGGATGCTGCGCCTGTTCATCATGCCTTACGGTCGTCGCCGCAACGGCCCCACCGACCGGACGATACGCCGCGCCGCCGCCATCCTGCTGGAACCGTGCCCAGCACGCGACCGGCTGGTCGAGAACGTCTATATCGGCGGCGACGACGATGCAGTCGCGCGGCTGACCGAGGCTTTCCGCAAGACCGTCGCCACCCAGCCGATCCATGACCGCATGAAGCAGGCCCGCGTCCGCGACGCCGATCAGGCGCTCGCGGCGGGCCTGATCTCGCAGGAGGAACGCGAGCAGCTGCGCCAAGCGGACGGAGCCGTCGCCGAAGTCATCGCGGTCGATGACTTCGCGCCCGAGGAACTGACCCGCAGAACGGATACGTCGTTGCGCGAGGCCGCCGAATGAGTCGCGCGGTCCACATCGTCGATGGCGCCCGCACACCGTTCCTCGAGGTACGCGGCGGGCAGGGGCCGTTCACTCCGGTTGATCTCGCGGTGCAATGCGGCCGCCCACTACTGCTGCGCCAGCCGTTCGCGCTCGAGGCCATCGATCAGGTGATCCTCGGCTGCGTCAATGTCATCGCCGACGAGGCCAATCCGGCCCGTGTCGCGGCCCTGCGCCTTGGCTGCGGCGCGCAGACGAGCGCCTTCACCGTCCAGATCAACTGCGGGTCGGGGATGCGGGCGATGGATACCGCCTATCGCTATATAGCCGACGACGGCAGCGATCTGATCCTGGCGGGCGGCACCGAAGCGCTCAGTCATGCCCCGCTCGTGCTGCGGCAAGATGCGGTGGAATGGCTGGCGGCGATGCAGGGCGGCAAGGACAGCGCCCTCGGCAAGCTTAAGGCGGCGGCAGCGCTTCGACGCGGGGGTCGACTGGAAGATCGCTTTCGTGCGCTCGAAGAACGTGCCCGTTTCAAACATCGCGCTCAAGTTGTCGCTCGACAAGGGGCGCCTCGCGCTATCGCCGCTCACGCGTTCGATGGCGCGCGGCGATGTGGCCTCGGACCTGATATTCGACACCCGCCAGCGGCCGTCGGCAATACGCTACGACATCCGGCTTGCAACCACGCCGATGGGACGGCTGCTCGCCGGATATGG
>NZ_BAAILP010000279.1:0-248 GCF_054589055.1 Novosphingobium sp. 11B
ACTTCCCCGGTCCTGCGGTCCACCACGACCGGCACCGTGTCGCCAGCGTAGTCGAGGAACAGCTTTTCGCCTCCGGCATGGCTCTGGCGCATGACCAGCGGCAGGCGGCCTTCCCACCGGCGGAACAGATCGCAGAACCGGCTATAGCGATATCCGTCTGGATGCTCGGCGCGGTACTCCTCCCAGAGCACCTGCAGCGTCACGTGTTTGCGCTTCAGTTCGCGCGCTACCACCGGCCAGTCCGGCTC
>NZ_BAAILP010000280.1:0-529 GCF_054589055.1 Novosphingobium sp. 11B
AGATCGCAGAACCGGCTATAGCGATATCCGTCTGGATGCTCGGCGCGGTACTCCTCCCAGAGCACCTGCAGCGTCACGTGTTTGCGCTTCAGTTCGCGCGCTACCACCGGCCAGTCCGGCTCGGGCAGCTTACGCCGCCCAGGTTTGACCCCAGAGGCGCCATACAGGCGTCCCTCCAGATCTATGTCGCCAATCTCGGATGGAACCGGCCACTCCAACCCCGACCGGTCGAAGCGCACGATCATGTCGCGCACTGTAGATCGAGCAAGGCCGGTCAGTCGGGCGATCTCGCGCATCGGGACGCAAGCCTCCCGATGCATTCTCAGTACTTCGCGCACATGGCGCATCTTTGGCCTCCTCGTCGGCATCTCCATCCTCCGGCTGCTGCGCCGATGGGATGGACCCAACGATCGGACTTCTCACTCCCTCCCGGGTGGCCGGGAATTGCTCGGAATGGTGGCCGGCATCATCTTGGAATCCCGGCCGGGATCAAATCGGAATGGTGGCCGGGATGACCCCGGAATCCGCA
>NZ_BAAILP010000281.1:0-18688 GCF_054589055.1 Novosphingobium sp. 11B
GGAAAACAACCCTTCGCTCCGGTAATCGCCGCCCCGCATCTCAAATCCTTCAACCTCAGTTGAAGGCGTCTGAATCACCTCAAGCGGTTCAAGGAAAGAGCCTTTTTCCGCAACCTGTTAAAGCTATTCGGCCTTCGTATCGGCACCGCCAGAACACCCGGCCGTCGGGCAGAGCGACTGGCGGCCTTCTACGCCCAGCGCCCTGACCTGAAGGCGCTATTTACCCCTCAGGCTTGAGGCAGGAAAATGGCCGAAGCCAGGACGTTCGCTTCCCGGCAGCGTGCAGGATGCACAGTCGCCGATCGCGAAAACGCGCGGGTCCGAGACCGACCGCAGCGTAGGGGTAGTGAGGATCTGGCCCGTGCGCGTCAGTTCCAACGTGCCGAGCTTGCCGGCGATCGGCGTGGCGCGAACCCCCGCCGCCCCACACCATGAGGTCTGCCGGGATATGTTCGCCGCTATTGGTGCATCGGCGGTCACTTCGGTAACGGGAACCTCGGTCAGCACGCGGACGCCCAATGTTTCCAGTTCCCGCCGGGCCGCGTTGGAGAGCCGCTCGGGCAAGGCGGGCAGGATATTCGAGCGCGACTATGCCAGCGTCGTATCCGGTAAACTGCGTGGAGCCGCCGAAGATGCCCTGACGATCAGGTTGGTTTCGACCAGCTTCATGGATCTGCTCTCGCCGCCAATCTGGCCGAGCAGGGCTTGCGCGGCCGCCCGCCCTATTTCCGAGGCATTCACCCGCACCGTCGTCAGCGGCGGGTTCATGCAGGCGGCGATTTCCATGTCGTCGAAGCCGGCGATCGAGATATCGTCCGGAACCCGAAATCCCAGCCGTTGCGCCTCCGCCATCGCGCCGATCGCCAGAATGTCGTTGGCGCAAATGATCGCGGTCGGCTGGTCCGCGAGGATTTCGGAAAGGCCAACCGCTCCGCGATCGACCGTATAGCGCTGTTCGCTCACGGCCAGCGTACAGCCATGCGCGGCCGCGAAATCGACGAGGGCCTGCAGTCGGGCGAAGGCGCGATCGTTACCTGCGGTAACGCCGGCGATCGCGCCAAAACGGCGATGGCCCAATTCGAACAGATATCGGATGACCGAGGTGCTGGCCGCCGCATTGTCGAAACCGACCCAGCTTGCGTCGATATCCGGATCAGCGGTCCAGGTCAGGCAATAGGGTACGCCCTGCTGGTCGAGCAACGCATAAAGGGCAGGATCGCGCGCGGCACCGACGAGCATGATCGCCTCGGCGCCGCGTTCGATGAGTATCCGCGCCGCTTCCGCTTCCCGCAGACCGTCATAATTACTGGTCGCGAGCAGCAGCGTCGATCCGGCGGCCGCCACCTCCTTCTGCAAGCCGTCCAGGCAATTGGCAAAGATCGGATTGTCGAGCGTGGGCACTACGGCTCCGATCAGGTGGCTACGCTTCGATGCAAGCGCCCGGGCTGCGCTGGAAGGCAGATAGCCCAGTTCCTCGATCGCCCGCCTGATCGCCTCGCGCGTGGCGGGCGCAACTGTCGAGGGGGAATTGAGAAGCCTCGACACCGTTACCTTGCCGACCCCCGCGCGGCGGGCGACGTCGTTGATGGTGACGGTGTTCGAGGCGTTCTTCTTGGTCATCGGATTGCTCCGATAATCCTTTTTCCTACTTCAGGGTATAGGCGGTGACCAGATCGCCGTGCTTGGTGCCGAGCGGACCGTGTCCGCCATCCGCGGTCAGCACGTATTGCCGCCCGCCGGCCCCGTACGTCATCGGGGTCGATTGGCCACCGGCGCCGAGCCGGTCCTCCCACAACAGCTTGCCGCTATCAACCGCATATGCGCGGATGTACTGGTCGAGCGTGCTGGTCAGGAACATCACGCGGCCACGGGTGATCAGCGGTCCGCCGATGCTGGGCACGCCCAGACGCAGCGGGATCGGCAGCGGCGCGCTGTCACGGATGGTGCCGTTGCGGACCTGCCAGGCGGTTTTCATCGTGCGCAGATCGACCGCGACCACGGCGCCCCAGGGCGGACGGAAGCAGGGCAGGCCGATCGGCGAGAACAGCGGACCATGCGCGACGCCATAAGGCGTGCCGAGCATCGGCTGCAGGCCGCCTTCCGGTCCCGGCGGGTGCTGCGGCGTGGCATAGGACGGATTTTGCGGGCCACGCGGCAGCAGCTTGGACACGAACGGCATGTAGTTCAGGTTGCCGACCATGATCTGGCGCTCGGGGTCGATCGCGACACCGCCCCATTCGAACATGCCGATGTTGCCCGGGAACACGAGCGTCCCTTGCGTGCTCGGCGGTGTGAACGGCCCTTCATAACGCAGCTGGTGGAACTGAATCCGGCAGGCGAGCTGGTCGAACATCGTCGCCCCCCACATGTCGGCGCCGGTAACCGGGGCCTTCGGACGGAAGCTCAGCTGAGAGAACGGCTGGGTCGGCGACAGACGCTCGCCGGGAGCGCCGCCCTGCGGGACCGCCGTTTCGGGCGCATCGACCAGCAGCTTGCCGGTCAGGCGGTTCAGCACGAAGATGTCGCCGCTCTTGGTGGGGGCAAAGAGCGCCGGGACGACCTTTCCATTCCGACGCAGATCGACGAGCGAGGGCTGGGCGGGAATGTCCATGTCCCACAGATCGTGGTGAACGGTCTGGTACGACCAGACGCGATGCCCGGTGTTGACGTTGAGCGCGACGATTGAGCTGCTGTAGCGCTCCACGGACGGCGAACGGTTGCCACCCCATACGTCGGGGGTGCTCACGCCCATCGGCAGGTAGACCAGCCCCGCCTTTGCGTCGAAGGCGAGCGGTGCCCAGGCGTTGGGCGAGTTGGTCTTGAAGCTCTCGCCCTTGCCGGGCAGGTAATTCTCGTCGATCGCGCCCGAATCCCACGCCCAGACCAGCCGGCCGGTGTAGACGTCGTAGCCGCGGATCACGCCCGAGGGTTCATTGCTGGAATAGTTGTCGGTGATCGATCCGCCCAGGACGAGGACGTGATCGGAAACGATCGGCGGCGATGTCGGCTCGTAGAAGCCGACCTTGGACATGCCCATGTCCTTGTTCAGATCGACGGTGCCGTTGGTGCCGAACCCCTTGCAGACCTGGCCGGTCTTGGCGTCGAGCGCGATCAGGCGGGCGTCGTTGGTCGGCAGATAGATACGCGCGGCGCATTCGGCCGGGGCCGGCTTGCCCTGGCTGTCGAGCGCGTTGGCGGGGGTCTCGTGATACGAGACGCCGCGGCAGGTCATGTGCTGGAAGGTCTTGTTGCCGAAGACCTTGGGATCGAACTGCCAGCGGACATGGCCGGTGGCGCCGTCAACGGCGATCACCTTCTGGTGCGTCGAACACAGATAGACGGTGCCGTTCACCGCCAGCGGCGTATCCTCGAAGGTGGCGTCCTTGGGATCGTTGGGACGCACTTCGTCGCCGGTGTGGATCTGCCAGGCGACCTTGAGCTTGTCGACATTGGCCGGCGTGATCTGGTCGAGCGGCGAGAAGCGATCTCCGCCCTGGCTACGGCCATAGGCGCGCCAGTCGCCCGCCGGCTGGACCGCCGCCATCGCGGCATCGACCTGGCTTTGGTTGGCGGTGAGATCGCCTTCGAAGCTGTGCGGGTCCTGCGCAACCGCGATCCCCATGTAGGCGGCGCCGATCACCACCGTCGCGACCAGCGGGGTGCGGACCCCGCGCGAAATCGACGGGATCACCAACAACACGGCCGCCAGGATGCCGATCACGCCCAGGCGCGGAGTGATCTGCCACCAGTCGAACCCGACTTCGGAATAGCACCAAAGGATCGAACCGAGCGCGAGCAGGCAATAAAGCCACATGGCATTGCGGGTCCGTCTCAGCCAGAGCAGCGCGGAACAACCCAGGAACAGCGCTCCGGCAATGGCATAATAGAAGGACCCCCCGAGGCCTATCAGCCACAGGCCGCCGACGAGAAGGGGGAGCGAGAACAGTAGCAGCAACACGCTAAGGATTCGGCGTGGCCAGCGGCTGCCTGGGGCCGAACGTGAAGAAGAGGTCATGGGAAAGGACTCGATAATCGTGACCAAATGTGTATGGAACCGGTTCCATAAATTGGCAACCCTCGGTTCGCAACAAGCGGTCTGAGGTAACCCGAGTTTGCAGTATCCGCCATGTTCTCCCTTCCTGTTCAGCCACTTACGATCGTCCACTATGTCGCAGCGATACCGCCCGTCACAGCGGATCGCATGCTCGTAGAGCAATCGAACGGCCCTATCCCAGACGGCTCGGACAATGCGGCGGGCGCCGATAATTCGACCGCGCACCACCTGCCACCGGCTACGGAACATGATGCCGCGAACGGGAAAACGCCCGACACCCCGCATTTGCTCGGTGACTGGTTCGGGTTGCGGCACAAGCTCGTCGACATCGGAATCACGCCGATCCTCGCCAACACCACTCAAAGCCTCGACAATGTCCGTGGGGGATCACGGCGACGGTTCGTCACCGCCGGACAGTTCAACATCGGCGCCGTTGCCGACCTTCACTCGCTTACCGGATCGTTGCCTGGCACCTTCAGGGTCCTGCTGACCCGACGTTATGGCCAGGCCTTCAACACGGCGTCGGGCGTGAACGCGCTGGTCAACCCTATGGCGATCCAGGGGCGCGGCGAACTGTGGCGGGTCAGCCAGTTTTCCTACCAGGTCGCCCTGGGACGCGTGGACGTTAAAGTTGGCAGGATGCTGATGGACGAGGATTTCGACATCGGCCAGTGCGACTTCGTCAACGGCTATAGCTGCCTGGGCGAGAATATTCGCGTCGCCAACAACAGCTGGGTCGTCACCCCGGCCTCGCAATGGGGTGCGCGGCTGGTCTATGACTTTGGCGCGGGCTGGTCGCTCAAGACCGCTATCTACAGCTTCAACCCGAAGAATCTCGCCACGAACCGCGATTTCTACGTCGGATTCAGCGGCGCGAACGGCGTCTCCGTGCCCGTCGAACTCGATTACAAGCCCAAGATCGGCGGGACGTTGCAGGGAAGGTATATCTTGGGCGGCTTCTTCAGCAATTCGCACCAGGCCGATCCCGTGCTCAACACCCAGCATCAGAGCCTGGTTCTGCAGGGCGGCACGCCGCTCATGCGCGATACCGAACTCGGTGTCTATTTCGGCGCGGAGCAGCAATTGACCGCCGCGCGCGACGATGGGTCACATGCCCTGTCCGCCCTCTTCCACGCCTCGGAGTTCAGCAGCCAGAGTGCGCTAAACAGCAATGCGCTGGGCATGGGGCTGGAATACTCGGGCATCTTCAAGGCGCGCCCGAAGGACAAGATCGGCCTCGCCTTCGGCACGGCGCACATCAACGATCGCATTACCAATCAGGACAAGATCATCCGCGCCGCCACCGGCACGGACACGCCGGTGCGCGGGCGGGAATATGGGGTGGAGGGATTCTACGCCATCAACGTGATGCCGGGCCTGTTGCTTGAACCCGATGCGCAGGTGATCGTCCATCCCGGCGGCAATTCGAGCCAGCGAACCGCAGTTCTGCTCGGCTTCAGGACCGCTACGACCTTCTGACGCGACCAAGCTCACTTGCGCGGCCAGCACGGGCTGACTGGAAGACCGCGATAGTGCGCACGGTATTAAGAGCGGCGCCCCCGCCAGCCCATCCGCTACGAGGAACGGCTGGAGCAGGACATGATTGCCGTACCGATCGGGCCACGTTCGCAGAGGATAATCACGGCGGCGGCTCCCGCCTATCTGGACGCCCATGGCCGCCCCGCCCATCCCCGTGAACTCCTCGACCACGCTTGTCTGCGCCTGCGCTTCTCCAGTGGCGCACGGGCCACCTGGGAGTTCGAGCGCGGCGACGAAGTGATCCGCCTCGACCCTCCCGGCCCCCTGCTCATCCAGCCCGGATCGGCATGCGACCTGCTGGTCGAGACGGCGGCGGCTGGCCTTGGTGTCGTGCGGCTTTTCGAAGACTGGCTCGGGCCAGCCAGGCAGTCAGGAGCCCTGGAAAGGATTCTCGACGAGTGGGACGAGCCGTTTTCGGGGCCGATGCTCTATTACTCCAGCCGCCGCCAGCTTCCCCCTCCGCTCCGGGCCTTCATCGACTTCACCCGGACGGAGCCAGCCATACCGAAGCCGCAAAGGTAACGACATCGGCCTGCATCAAGGTGCCGTCCGGGGCTACTGAGTGACTGCAACCCGTTCTGCGGCAATCTTTTTCAACACGTCCTCGAACACCTCGACTGGCTGGCCGCCCGACACAAGGTACTTCTCGTCGATGACTATCGCCGGGACGCTCGAGATCCCCCGCGAGCGCCAGAGTTCCTCGTCATCACGGACTGCCGAAGCGAATTCGTCTCCGGCAAGGATTTCCGCCGCGCGCAACGTATCGAGGCCTGCACGCGCGGCCACGTCCAGCAGCACTTCATGGCGCGAGACATTGGCGCCCTGAGTGAAGTACGCCTCGAACAGCGCGTGCTTGAGTTCGGATTGGCGGCCCTGTTCTCCCGCCCAATGCAGCAGCCTATGCGCGTCGAACGTATTGTAGATGCGGCTCTCGTCGTTCATCGCAATTGTGAAGCCGACGCTTGCGGCGCGCTCCTGAAGCACCGCCCTGCTCGCGGCCGACTGTTCGGGCGTGGATCCGTACTTCTGGGCAATGTGCTCACGCAGGTTTTGCCCCTCGCTCCCCATGTTCGGATTCAGTTCGAACGGCTGGAAATGGATCTCGGCAGTGACTTCTCCCTCGAGCCGCTCAAGGGCGGCTTCCAGGCCCTTCAGTCCGATGACGCACCAGGGACAGGCCACATCGGACACGAAATCGATCTTCAACTGCTGGGGCATTCTCAGGCGTTCCTTCGATCAGCTTCACATGCCCCAGACAGATAGGAACGTTCTCGGCACATGACGAGGTTACGGTGTTGTATCGAAGGCCAATGCCCCTGCAAGGCGCGCCGCTTCGTCAGATCTAAAGGAGCGCGTGGTGGCGAGAATGGATAACGGCTTCGGTTCGGCGTTATGGGTTGGCGACCAGGAACTACCATTGGATCGTCGGTAGTGCGAAGCTGTCTGTTAGGGAACGCCAACCTCCCCATCCCACTCTGCCGCCTGTCGCGGCAGAGTGGCGGGTCCGACAGCTTTACTTGGCCTTAGTGGCCTGACGCTTACGGCGCGGTTTAGCCTCCGCGACAGCGGGTACGGTCGTTTCAACCGCAGTGGTTGCCTCAGCGGCCTCGTTCCCGAATAGGCCGAGCTTGCGCCGGCGCTTCGGCTTTTCGACCACTTCGGCAGTTTCTTCCACCACTGGAATTGAGGCAGCAGACCCTCTCGCCGGCTGAGGTGTCCGTGCCATACGCTTTACCGGCTGCTTCCTCCGCGTCTTGGCGCCGGTCGCGGCCTTTTCTGGCTTCCTCGTTTCGGCAGAGGCAACAGCAGCGGTTTCGACCTTTGGCGCGGCGGTCTCCGGCTCAGCAGTGTTCGAAGGTATCTCGACCGCTGGGATGGCTCCCGTTTCAGCCGCGGCAGACGGGGAATCCGCGAGAGCTTTGCCAGCCTTTTTTGCGTTGCGCCGCTTTGGCATTGCCGGAGCAGCCTTCGCTGCCTCCTTCACGGGCTTGGCAGAAGGGGCGGCGACCGAAGAAGCGGGTGCTTGCCGCACATCAGTTGCTGGAGCAGCTTTGCGCTGTTCTGGCGCTGCTGTGAACTTCGACTTTGCCGTACGCTTGGGCTTTCCTGGTGCTGATGCGGGTTCACTTGACGGGCTCAGTTCAACGCTTTCATCGACCGAACCAGTGCGTTCCGGCGCTAAACTTTCAGCGACTGCCTTGCGGCTGCCCAATCCGATTTTTTCGGCGATCTCGCGGCGCCGCGCCGCGAATGACGGCGCGACCATAGGATAGGTCGAGGACAGGTTGTAGCGTTCACGGTATTGTTCCGGGGTGAGGCCGTTGCTCGCCAGGTGACGTTTGAGCGTTTTGTAAGGTTTGCCGTCGATGAGGCTGAGAATGTGATCCGCCGACGCCAGGCTCTTGCGCACTGAAACCGCGGGCGTGAAGATAGGTGCTTCGGGTTCTGCTTGTTCAGGGGTGCTGTCTTCGACCAGAGCGGCCCGTGTCGAGCGAATGAGCCCGGCAAGATCATCGGCACTGACCGTATTGTTGGCGAGATACGCGCTCAGAAGTTGAACGGTGAGTGCAGCAATATCGGAAGTCGGTTCGGTGTCAGGCATCGATTTGCCCCTCTCGGATTTATAACGACGACGTTGAGCTATTGCCTTTATGGCAATTTGTCATGGATCGACGCGGTTGCAGTGCTTTTCAAGGGTAAATATAGCGAACACCTCGATCTGAGGCACGCCCGAGTACGACAATGCGTCAACGGCGCGTGCTCCTATGAGACGATTAGCCAGCAGATACTCCTATCGTCGGATTGGCGGCGGCCGATCAGCATCAATGCCCGATCTGCCCGGCATGCCCCATAGATGTACGGCCTGTTGATAACACGGTGAACAAGCTGCGGAAAAAGGTGTCAATCGACATCCGAAGCTTCATCTGGAGCAGTTCAGCTTAACAGCGGCATCGGCGTCAGGACCTTGCGAAAATACACCACTCGCTCGGTTTCCTCGAATTTCAGCGCTGCGTGCATCGCATGCGACACGGTGTTGTCCAACATGGCATCCGAGGCGAGTTCAGCGCAGCCCATGCTGCGAGCCCAAGCTTCCACGGCGTCCACCAAGCCGCGCCCGATGCCTTGTCGCCGGCATTCTTCCACGACATACAGCCCCTCAAGGAACGCGACCGGTGAAGTTTCGCAGCCGTTGACGTAATCGACGCGCATCGCGGCTTCCGCAAATCCGACAAGCGCGCCGTGCTTATCGCGCGCTAGGAAGCCAATGAAAGGCTGCGGCTCCGCCATTAGCTGAACCACGTCTTCCTGGTGCTCCGCTTCCGAGCCATCTGGCCAGAGCGACGTGCGCAGAGCCGACCATTCAAGAAGATCAGCGTTGCTGCCCACTGTTATCCGTACGATCATGCCGCTCGGCCTCGGGAACTGGTCAGGGAAATTATGCATGGTGGCGACGCCGGCAATAGGCGCGATGCCGCCACCGTATTGCAT
This sequence comes from Novosphingobium sp. 11B, assembly GCF_054589055.1. Lineage (NCBI taxonomy): Bacteria > Pseudomonadati > Pseudomonadota > Alphaproteobacteria > Sphingomonadales > Sphingomonadaceae > Novosphingobium > Novosphingobium sp. 11B. Next base: position 9,083 of record NZ_BAAILP010000281.1, read on the forward strand.
CAGCCGTTGAGCTTGTCCTTGACCGCCTTGGCGACCGTGAAGGTCAGCTTCTTCGAAGCCTTGATGGTCATTGCCTCGCCGGTTGCGGGGTTGCGGCCTTCACGTTCGGGGCTGTCCTTCACCTTGAACTTGCCAAAGCCGTTGAGCGAGACTTCCTCACCCTTGGCCGCCGCGCTGCCGATCGCCTCGAACACGGCGTCGACAATCTTGCGGGCGTCGGTTTTGGTAATGCCGTGATCGTTGGCGATGGCGTCGGCGAGATCGCTGTTGTTCATGAGAAGTTCGTCCTGTCGATGTCTATGGTTCGCAAAGCTACGTTGCTTTCGAGCTTCGCGGCCTTCCACCATGGAACAGCCGAAACCGCGTTCAAAGTCGCATACTCACGCTGAACGCGCCTTGAGGCCGCTTTGTCCACAGTCTGTGGATATGTGAAACTCATTCGGTGACCGAATTACCCGGAAAACATCGCGCGCGGAACCATTCTCGGCCGGTCTCTTGCATAACGCACACAAGGAGAATTCCCATGTTTGGCATGGTCATCGGCGCAATCGCAGGAAACAAGGCCGCAAAGCACGTCCAGGGGGGCGCTCCGCGACGAACTCACCGCGCTGCAGCGCGGCGATCGGCCGGATCGGCATGGCTGGGTGCAGGCGTGCAGCTAGGCTGAACCGCGCGTTTCCGGGGGCGGCATGAAGCCGTCCCCGCCGAAGTCAGGCAGTCACGCTCCCCCACGCCGCGCCCCAGAGGTTCGGCGGGCAATGAATGCGTCCGTCACGATAGGACACAGGCTCGGGCAAATCCGCAGCGATGAAGGCCGGACCGTCGAGGTCCACGAAGTCACATAGCTGACCGAGCAGAAACGCCGGAGCCGCGGCAAGGCTGGACCCCGCCATGTTGCCGACCATCACGCCCAGCCCCAGCTTGCGCGCGAACGCCTCCATGTCCAGCGCTTCGGTCAGGCCTCCGCACTTGTCGAGCTTGATGTTGGCAACCTGGAACCGGCCGACCAGTCCCGCGATGTCCTCCAGTCCCAGCAGGCTTTCGTCCGCCGCGATGGGAATGCGCGCGCCGCCCGCAGGCATCGCCCGGCGCAGTTCCTCGCGGCTGGGGCCGTCCTCGATCAAGGGGCGGTAGGCTTCCAGCTCGGACTGCATGTGATCGAGCGTATCGCCGGTGTAGTAGACCCCGCTCGCCTCGCCGCGCCCGGCGATACCACCGCCTTCCAGCCTGACCCGTACGGCGGGGATGCCGGTGAAGACATGGCCGGCGATGCGCAGCGGCTGCCTGAAGGTCATCGGGTCGGTAGCTACGTGCAGCGTGAGCTTGCTCATGCCGTCGCCCCCACGATCCCGGTCCGCCGCGCGCCGCGCATGGCAAGCAGAAAGAAGAACGCCGCCAGCAGCGAACTGGGAAAGCTGACGCCCGCGATCGCCTGCCCCAGCATCGCTTCGCCGCCCAGCGCCTGGCTGAGCAGGGCGATGGCGGACGGCGCGGTCGCGACGCCGAATACCGCCGAGACGAAGACGTTCGTGCCCAGCGCCAGCCCGCGTATCTCGTTGGGTACGTTGAGCGCGATCGCGATCACCCCGATCGTCGCCGTCACCGCACCCATCGTCAGGTTGAGGGCCAGCACCCCGTCCCTACCGCCGCGGCGACGGCCGAATTCCGCGCCCTGCCCTCCGGCAAGCGCGCCGACGATGCCGCCCGCCGCCAGGTCGCCTGCCTGCCCGAAAACGTCGCGCTCTAGGAACACTTGAGTGCCGTGGAGAACGCACAGTATCTGCTGGCGCTTTCCGGCGGGAAGCAGGACCATAAGGCGATCGCCGGTGTCTTCACCGCAGCCGGTCTGCAGGAACGCGCCTGGGACCAGCGGCTTGACGCCTTCCACCCATCCCGGGACGTACCATCGCCGCTCGCGTTCGCGGCGCTGGAGATGCGTGATGTCTCGAAGCGCAAATCTACAATAGCGATACCTTCAACCCGGAACCGGCACTGTCCGGCCGCTTCGATTCCCCCTTCGTGCTGGTGTTTCTTGCCCTGTTGTTCGCTCACGATCTGACCTCGTGCGAGCGCAAGGCCGGGCGCCGGCGAACGCTGGCCGCACGGCGGCGCGGCCTGGTGGCGACGCCGCACGTTGCTGCGCCTCGCGCTGCTCTGGGGAGCGACTGGTGTACCTTTCGCCGTTGCGGCCGCTACTTCGGGCGTTGCGCCAGGGACGATCCTCGCGATCCCGCTAGTGGCCTTGCATACCTGCTGTTCTGGGTAGCATTGTGCGCTCTGATCGGCGGGCTGCGCTGGAGCAGCCTTGCCAATGCGGCGAGCCTGGCGACCAAGCGCACGAAACCTATCGGCATTATGCGATAGGTTGTTGACCACGACAATTCCATCGGATAATTCCGATTAATGGAAACCGGCACAGCCCTCTCGATCCTCACGGCTCTTGCGCATCCGACTCGTCTGTCGACCTTCAAACTTCTGGTTCAACATGAACCCGAGGGGCTTTCTACCGGACAATTGGTCGAAGACAGTGGGTTAAGCCAGAGTACGTTCTCCACCCATCTGGCGGTCCTCGTGAAGGCAGGGGTGGTCGTTTCCGAAAAGCGCGGGCGTCAGCAGATCCAACGAGCCAGCATCGATTCCCTACGCGGCCTCATGCTGTTTCTCGCCAAGGACTGCTGCGGAGGCCGTGCCGATCTGTGCGAGCCGCTGCTTGCCGAACTCACCTGCTGCTGAAGGATCAGCGCTGTGACCGACATCGTCATCTACCATAACCCTGAATGCGGGACGTCACGCAACACACTCGCCATGATCCGCAACGCCGGCATCGAGCCGCACATCATCGAATATCTGAAAACACCTCCGGCACGTGCGCTTCTCGTCCAGTTGATCGATCGTGCCGGCATGTCGCCGCGCGACCTCCTGCGCCAGAAGGGTACGCCCTATGCCGTGCTTGGCCTCGATGATGCGGCGCTGACCGACGATGCCCTGATCGACGCGATGATAACACACCCGGCCCTCATCAACCGGCCGCTGGTCGTGACGCCCCTGGGTGTCAAATTGTGCCGCCCGTCCGAGGCCGTGCTGGACATCCTGCCCACGCAGCAGCGTGGTGCCTTCGCCAAGGAGGATGGCGAGCAGGTCGTGGACACCGCCGGCAATCGCATACAGGCGTGATCCCCCGCGCCGTTCTTGCCGAGGGGCTTGGCAGCCTTCTGCTGTTTGCGACCGTGATCGGCTCAGGGATCATGGCGGAGCGCCTGGCCGGCGGGAACGCCGCCATCGCGCTTCTGGGCAATACACTGGCGACCGGCGCGATGCTGTTCGTGCTGATCACGATGCTCGGCCCGGTGTCTGGCGCGCACATGAACCCCGCCGTCACGCTCGTCATGCGTCTGCGCGGGCATATCCGCACTGACGCGGCACTGGCCTATGTCGCGGCGCAACTGACAGGCGGCATCCTCGGCGTGTGGCTGGCCCACCTGATGTTCGATCTGCCAGTCCTTCAATTGTCCACGAAGCTCCGCGATGGCCAAGGACAATGGGTCAGCGAGGCTGTCGCGACCTTCGGGCTGGTCTTGACGATCCTCGGGACCGCACGGATGCGTCCGGACAATCTTCCGGTCAGCGTCGCCATCTACATCGTAGCAGCCTACTGGTTCACATCGTCCACCAGTTTCGCAAATCCGGCCATCACCGTCGCTCGATCGCTGAGCGACAGCTTCGCCGGGATCGCCCCGTCATGCGTACCGGCCTTCGTTGCCGCGCAGATCGTCGGCGCCGTCGTTGCCCACCTTGCCAGCGGGATCATCTTCCCGGCAGCCTTACGAGAGGAACCCGCATGAACCGTATCCGCGTCCTGCCTGATCCCGGCCATCTTCCCGCACTCGATGTCGCCTATGCGATCGCACGCCCGGCGCTCGGCCTTGGCGACGATCAGCCACCGCCGCGTATACTCCTGCTCTACGGATCGCTTCGGGATCGGTCATTCTCTCGCCTGGCGGTCGAGGAAGCAGCACGCCTGCTTCGGTTCTTCGGTGCGGAGACGCGCATCTTCGACCCGTCAGATCTGCCGCTGCCGGATCAGGTGGCTGGCGACGACCATCCCGCCGTGCACGAACTGCGCGAACTCTCGATGTGGTCGGAAGGTCAAGTATGGTGCAGCCCCGAGCGGCATGGCCAGATCACCGGCATCATGAAGGCCCAGATCGACCATCTGCCGCTGGAGATGAAGGGCATGCGGCCCACGCAGGGCCGCACCCTCGCCGTGATGCAGGTGTCCGGCGGATCACAGTCGTTCAACGCGGTCAACACGCTGCGCCTCCTCGGTCGCTGGATGCGGATGTTCACGATTCCCAATCAGTCGTCGGTGGCAATGGCCTATACGGAGTTCGATGAGGCTGGCCGCATGAAGCCGTCCAGTTACTATGACAGGATCGTCGACGTAATGGAGGAGTTGGTGCGGATCACCGTCCTCATGCGCCCACATGCATTCCAACTGGTAGACCGCTACTCGGAACGCAAGGCGGCCAGCATCAACGTCGATCAATCGGCAGATCGCGCGAATGCAGCACTGGCCGACGGGCTGTGACCGCATTCGACCTGTGCCGCCCTTCAACGGCTGCTCGATAACAGCTGGCCAGGGTCGCTAGGCGCTGAAGCGACGTTCGCCCCACTTGACCGACAGGCCCTCGGTGGTGACCCCCGCCGTGGTGTGCTGCGCGATCGTGGGCATGAAGTGCCACTCGCCCTTCACCGCCTCGGGCGTGATCTGCATCGAGACGTAGCCGCGCCGACTGGTGTCGACGAAGGCAAGACCCGGGTTGGCGGACTGCATCGCCTTGCCCAGATCGGCCGGCGGCACGGCGGGCAGGTATTCCTCGTAGCCCGGCGAGGTAACCGACTGGCCCGCGTACTCGACGCCGACCGGGCGCCCATCGACGGACAAGTCGTTGCCCCAGGCATTGTGGCTGTCGCCGGACAGGACGACGAGGTTGCAGTCCGCCTCGCGCGCGGCGCGAAGAAGGCGTTCGCGCGCGGCGGGGTAGCCATCCCACGAATCCATGTTGAACGGCAGGCCCGCCTTCGACGCCGCAGCGATCGCCATCAACGCCGCCGCGACCTTGGGATCGCCGCCGCTGGTGGCCAACTGCGCGATCTGCGGCGGGGCCTTGAGCGAACCCATCACCACCTGCTGCGCCAGCACCTGCCACCGCGTCCCGGCCTTTGCCGAGGCGGCCATGTCGGCGTAGAGACGACCTTCCTGCGCCGCGCCCATCAAGGTGCGGTCGGCAGCCATCCACGGGCCGTCGCGGAACTCGGCAAGGGCCTTCATCAGATCGCCCTTGCCCTTGATAGCGGTGCTGATGTCGAGCTGTTGGCTCCGTCCGGTCAGGCGGGTTTCGGGCCGGAACATCGTGGCGAGCGAGCCGATCTGATAGCTTTCGTAAGGCTTGTCCGACACCGGCATCCATTCGCGGTAAGCCTTTTCGGACGCCGCCTTGCGCACCGACCACGCGCCCTCGGTGTCCGGCGAGTGATTCTCGGCGCCGTCCTTGTAGGAATCGTTGGCGCTTTCGTGATCGTCCCATTGCGCCACCATCGGGAAATTGCGATGCAGCGCGCGCAAGTCCGGATCGAGGCGATAGCTGGCAAGGCGCAGGCGGTAGTCGGCCAGCGTGACCGTCTCGTTCAGCGGCTCGATCGGGCGGCCAGGCATCGGCTTGTCCGGATAGTGGCCGTAATCGTACTCGTAGTAGTAATCGCCGACATGGACGATCAGGTCGAGGTCCTTGCGCGCGGCGGCATGGGCATAGGCGTTGAACCAGCCGAACGGCAGGTTGGCGCATGAGAACAGCGCCACGCCGAAGCGGTCGACCTCGCCCACCGGCAGCGTGCGGGTGCGGCCGACCTCGCTCTTCGTGCCGTCGGGCGCGATGAAACGGTAGAAGTACCACTTGCCCGGCGAAAGGCCGGTGACGGTCAGCTTGGCGCAATTGTCATGCGCGGGCGAGGCGACGATCTCGCCGCCACCGGCCACCTTGCGGAAGGTTTCGTCTTCGGAAACCTCGCAGCGCAGCTTCGTCTCGCCGCTGCCGACGTAGCGGGTCCACAGCAGCGCCGAATGCGCGGCCGGCTCTCCACTGGCGACGCCGTGGGTGAACCCGCGCGCGGTGAGGATTTGCGCGACGCCGGGCGTGGACAGCGCGGCAAGGCCGAAAGTGCCCGCCGTGAGCAACAGGCGGCGGTCGAGAACGAGAGTCATGGGTCTGTCCTGTTCTTTGTGCGTCAGTAGCGGGCGGTGAGTTCGATGCCGTATGTGCGCGGCTCGGCAGGGATGAACGTCGGGTAGCCGAACGAGCCGCCGGTATTGCCCGCGTCGAGCAGGTACTTCTTGTCGGTCAGGTTACGCGCATAGCCGGCGATCTGGAACTTGCCGTCCATCAGCGAGACGCCCGCACGCAAGTTGACCAGCGTGACCGGGTCCTGGCTGATGAGTTCGCTGTTGGGGATCTCGAAGTAGATCTTGCTGCGGTACGTGACACTGGGCGTCGCGAACAGGCTCACCGTTTCGGTCAGCGGGGCATTGAGGTTGAAGCCCGCCGCCCATTGCCACTTGGGCTGGAGGCGGAACTGGTCGCCCGCATAGGCTCCGTTCGCCGCCTTGTCGTCGATGCCGCCACTGATGAAGCCGACGTTGCCGAAGGCGCTCAGCCACGGGGTCAGGCGCGCTTCCAGCTCGGCCTCGACGCCGAGGTTGGAGGCGGTGCCGGCGCTGCGGGTCACCGCGCGGCCGTTCTCGATCACCGAGACCTGGAAGTTGTCGTACTTATCGTAATAGACGCCCAGCGAGCCCGAGAACATGCCGACTGCGCCCTTGATGCCGACCTCGTAGTTCCACACCGTCTCGGACTTGATGAGGCTGAGTGCGGGCACACCGCCCGCCGCCGAGGACAACTGCACAACCGGGGAACGGCGACCTTCGGAGACCGTCGCATAAAGATTGAGCGAAGGCGTCAGGTGATAGAGCACGTTCACGCGCGGCAGCACGGCGGCGTAGGACTTGCGGGCGTGGAAAGTCTGCCCTGCGGTGTCGAACATCGGTAGCAGCGGCTGGCCGTAGACCGGCGCATTGGGCTGGTAGGCGGCGTAGCCCGACCGACGCTTCTCGATCAGCACGCGCGCGCCTGCGGTCACTTCCAGATCGGGCGCAGGCTTCCACGTCACGTCGCCGAACATCGACCAGGTCTGGTTACGGCCCTCGTTGCGATACCAGCTGGAGTAGGGAACGGCGGTAAAGGCGCCGCGGGTCAGCAGCGACGTGGCGCTGGCGGCAGGCACCGAGTTGTTCGCCGCGACGCAGCCCAGCCCCGGGATCAGGTTGGCGCTGCACTGCAGGTACGTGCCCACTTCCGAGGACATCGGCACGTACTGGTAGGAATCCTCAATGAAGTAGTTCCAGCCGAACGAGGCGCGCCACTGGTCGTCGCTGTAAGTGAAGCGGCTTTCATGGCTCGCCTGCCAGCCCTTCGCGCGCTCGGCGAATTCGAGATACCACGCGGCCGAACCGTCGGCGTCGAACACTTCGAGGGCGTCGAAATCGCGGTAGCCGTTGACGGTGGTGAAGTTCCAGCCATCGGCGAAGTCCCAGCTCAGCGTCAAGTTGGCGTCGTAGACGTCGCGCGTCAGGCCCAGCTTGTCGGCGCCGAGGATCTCCTTGGAGTACGGCGAGCCACCGAGGTAGGCAGCATCGTAAAGACCATCCACCGAGGTGGAGCCCAGGTTCTTCGACAGGAACGGCGTGCCCGAATTGCGCTGGCGGTCATAGGTCAGCACGAGGTCGGCGGTGAAGTCGCTGGTCGGCGTATAGCGCAGCGATCCGCGCAGGCCGAACTGGTCCTGCGCGTAAAGGTCGTCCTGTCCCGGCGCGAGGTTCTCGATATAACCGTCGCGCTTCTTCCACTGCCCTGCGACGCGAACCGCCAGCACGTCGTTGCCGAGGTTGACGAAGCCTTCCAAGCGCTTGGCGTCGAGGTTGCCGTAAGCCCCGGTCAGCGCGGCGGACGTGCCCGCTTCCGGCTTGGCCGACACGAAGCTGATCGCGCCGATCGTCGCGGCGGTGCCGAACAGCGTCGCCTGCGGCCCCTTGGCCACTTCGACCCGGTCGAGATCGTAGACGCCCTGATAGGCCCCGCGCGAGCGCGAGATGTCGATGCCGTTGTAGTACAGCGTCACGCGCGGCCCCTGCTGCGCCGAGCCGCTGTCCGAAGTGATGCCGCGGATCACGAAGCCGGGGTTGTTGGCGCTCTGCACCTGCACATTGAGGCCGGGCACGTAGTTCGACAGCTCACCGATGTCGGTCACGCCAAGCTCGCGCATGCGCTCGCCGCTCTGGACCGAAAGCGTGATCGGCACGTCAAGGGCACGCTGCTCCACCTTCTGGGTGGTCACCACGATCTGGTTCGCGTCGGCATCCATCTCGTCCGCAAAGGCAATTGAGGGTGCACCGCACAATGTTGTTCCTGCAAGCAGAGAAGATGCGTAAATGCCTATTTTCATGAATGTTTCCCCCGGGATGCCGCGTGATAGCGGCAGGAGGTATCGCGCGCTGGTGAACGTTTTGTGGCGGTTGCGAACGACCTGAACGAAAGCCCGGTCCGAGCAAGCCCCGGAGCAGTTCCCCTCCAGTGCGCGTTCGAACGGCCATCTGCGGCTGACGGGCTCAAACCCCAGCCAGTCTGGACTCCCAACTGCTTCGCGGGAACATTAGCGCTTTCGGCGAATACGCCTGCGAAAACCTGATGACGATTCCGAACGCCATGCATCGACGGCCTTCTTCGACGCGGGATCGCCGCTGGTCCTGCACCGCCTCTCGGAATTGTGCGGCATTCGGCCGATCTGCCGAAAGGCCCGCCCGTCGTCCGACATTCGCTACGAACGGGTACTGACCTTTGTGAAGGACCGGCCCGCCAATGACCTGTCCGTTCTCAACTCACTCAGGTTGCAGGCTTCGACAGCAGCGGATTTACGCGTGCACTGTATGGCAGCACTGGCCTCGCGTTCTGTGTGTGGCTGACGGTGAAGCATGTTGCAGCAATGCTGGGCTATTCAAATCCCGGAAAATTCTCATCGGCGTTTCGCTAGATCAGTTCGCCCGCCTCGCCCATGTCGGGTGTCAACGGCGAACTGGCCATTCGGCTTACACTGGTCGGAAGCGAGCTTCGCGAGCACTTTTTATACGAGATGCTGCTCCATTGCCGCATTGAAGAAGTCCAGAGCCTTTCCGGCTAAGAGCCCGACCCACAAGTTGTTGAGCAATACCAGCATGTTGTGATTCACGCCGTCCTGCGAGAGATGGAGTGAATGATGGCATGGACTGGGAAACAACCATTGCCTCGTCCACCGCGTGGGCAACGATCGCCTCCATCCGCATGCTCACACGTAGAACGGCAAAGTATTGCTACGTTTGGTGAACTTTCGAGGCAGGCACTTAGCTCGACTTTGTACGTTTTTGGTCAGGTCCAGGTCCAGAAGATGCTGTTTTCAGCAACGTGGTCGAGTGCTTGATCGAGGGGCAAGACGCATCCGCCCATATCATCGATATTTTCC
>NZ_BAAILP010000282.1:0-1285 GCF_054589055.1 Novosphingobium sp. 11B
GGTCCGACTGGCCCCGGCGGCCCGACTGGCCCCGGCGGTCCGACTGGCCCTGGCGGCCCGACTGGCCCTGGCGGTCCGACTGGCCCCGGCGGCCCGACCGGCCCTGGCGGCCCGACCGGCCCTGGCGGTCCGACTGGTAGCTACACCGGTCCTGTGGCCGGCGTCGGGATCGGCGGCACGCCCATCCTGGGGCCGAGCGGGTCCGGCACGCTCATCGACGTGAACGTGGCGCCGAACGCCGCCACGGGCAACGGCGGCACTATCGCCGTCGATGTGCTCACTGGCAATGGCCATGTCGTCAACGTCGCTCTGCCGACGACCCCTCAGCAGACGCAGGAGGCTCTTGCTCCTGTCGGTTCGCTGGTCGGGTCCCTGCTCGGCGAACAGATCGGCTCGACCGTCACGCAAGTCACCAACGGGCTCTCCCCGACGGTGTCGGTGGTGACCTCGACCGTCAGCCAGGTGACCACGCCGGTACTCGGTACCGTCGATGCGATACTGGCACCGGTGGTGGGACAAGGCGGCGTCCTTGGTCCGCTCACCGGACAACTGGGCGGCCTGCTCGGCGGCGTCACCGGCAACTTGCCCGGCGGCGGTTCCGGCACGGCACCGACCTATACCGGACCGTTGGTCGGGCTGGACCTTGGCAACAATGTTCTGACCGGACCGAGCACGAGCGGCACCCTGGCCGGTGTCAACGTGCTGTCCAACGCTCCGGGGCTGGTGTCCGGGCAGCTGGTTACGGCCGACGTGCTTGCGGATGGGAACGTCCTTGACGTGACCCTTCCGACGACGGCGGCAGGCGTGGCACAGGGGCTTGCCCCGGTAGGCAACCTCGCCGGCGCGGTGCTGGGAGCACAAGTCGGCTCCACGGTGACGCAGGTTACCAACGGACTTGCTCCGGTGGTGGCTCCGGTCACGAGCGCGGTGGATAGCATCGTATCGCCGGTGCTCGACACCCTGAACGGCACCCTTGGCCAAGCCATCGGCGGCGTGGGTTCGGGCCAGACCGGTGGGACGGTCCTTGCTCCGGTAACCGGCGTTGTCGGCGGTCTGCTCGGCGGCGTCACCGGCGGCAGCGGAGGTACGGGCAACGTCCTTGCTCCGGTGACCGGCATTGTCGGCGGTCTGCTCGGCGGCGTCACCGGTGGTAGCGGAGGCACGGGCGACGTCCTTGCTCCTGTAACCGGCGTTGTCGGCGGTCTGCTCGGTGGCGTCACCGGCGGCAGCGGAGGTACGGGCAACGTCCTTGCTCCGGTGACCGGCGTGGTCGGTGGTCTGCTCG
>NZ_BAAILP010000283.1:0-596 GCF_054589055.1 Novosphingobium sp. 11B
GCGCCCGAACTGCTCGACTTCCTGTCGCCGATGCCGGACCTTTACAAGAACTACCCGATGGACACCGCCGTGCGCGTGTTCTGGATGAAGATCGACCTCGAAACCAACTGGAAGTTCGCCACCGACAACTTCTCCGAAAGCTATCACACCCGCACCGCGCACCCGCAGGTGCCGCCATGGATCGACCAGGACGTCGACACCGCGCGGCACGAGATGTGGGCGAACGGTCATGGCCGCACCGTGCAGCCGATGCGCCCCTCGCTGTCGGATCGCCTGCCAGACGGCGTGGTGCATCCCTTCGACATGATCCTGCAGGCGTGGGACATCGATCCCGCCGCCTACCCGGACTACGAGACCAAGGCGATGCAGGGCTGGCTCGACCTCAAGGCCGCCAAGAAGCGGCTGTGGAAGGAGCGCGGCTACGTCCACTACGAGCACATGGACGACGAGGAGATCACCGACAGCCCGCATACGGTGATGTTCCCCAACGTCACCATCAGCTTCCTGCCGGACAACCTGATTTTCTTCCGCACCGAGCCGCACCCCACCGACCCGAACAAGTGCACGTTCGATCTGTGGTGCATGGCCTTCCCGGT
>NZ_BAAILP010000284.1:0-3249 GCF_054589055.1 Novosphingobium sp. 11B
GTGCCCCTCCACCATCCTGCGGATGGTCCCCCTCCCCGTTCCGGGGAGGATGCGTGTGCTTTTCTTGGGTCAGGATTGGCTCAGGCCGGAGCGAGAACGGTGCCGTTCGCAGCCCGGCATGGGCCAATCCTGACCCAAGAAAACAGAAAACCCTCGAGCCGGGGGCAGAGGCTCGAGGGTTCCTGTAAGCGTTCGTCACGCTAGTATCAGAGCGGTCACTCAGGAGGCGCGGGCAACAGGGGGGAAACCCGCCTCACAACCGTTCTGACAAGACCTATATGGGGTGCCGCTCCTGACTGCCAAGTGAACGAAGTTAAGAAAACTGTCGCCGTTTGTCGCTAGAGCCGCACATTCGGCGATAAACCGCCTCCCGCCATCGACGATCAGGGGTTGGTCACTTAACGACGATTGCGCGGGCGCGGGTCGTTCCAGCGGAAGTCGTTGTCGGTCACCGGGACGCCATAGCGCTGGTTGGACAGGCTGATGGTGGTGCGCTTGTTCTGCGAATCGAGCGAGACCCAGTAGGTCAGTTCCAGCCCGCCCGGGGCCGACGCCTTGCGCGTGAAGATCAGGGTGATCACGCCGTACTCGGGGTGCGAGCGATCGCGTACCTCGATGCTGACGACGCCCGGATTGCCGGTCTGGATCAGCTTGCCGAACTTCGCGACGTCGCGGCTGGGATCGAGCAGCGCGCCGAGCGGGCTGTTCTTGATCGGCCAGCGCTGCACCTGGCGCACTTCGTAGTCGATGAAGTTTAGCGCCCTGCCGTCGCCGACGATCAGCATCTTGGCGCTCGGCTGGTACTGGAAGCGGATCTTGCCGGGGCTCTTCATCGTCAGCACGCCGCTGACGGTCTGGCCCGAGCGGTCGGTCTGGACGAAGTCCGCCTTCATCGTGCCGATGCCGCGCAAGGCCGCGACGGCCTGCTCGACTTGTTTCGCGTCATCGGGCGCGGCTGCGACGGCCTGCGCGGGAACGAGAGCGGCGGACACGGAAAGCGCGGCCAAAGCGGCCGCGCTCACACAGGATCGAAAGATTTTTGTCACGTGGTTCATGGCTTTCCCGTTGGGTCCACAGCCTTGAACCGACCGTGAACCTTACTTGATCTTGGCTTCCTTGAACTCGACGTGCTTGCGCACGACGGGATCGTACTTCTTGAAGCTGAACTTCTCGGTCGTGTTCCGCGGATTCTTCTTGGTCACGTAGAAAAAGCCGGTGTCGGCGGTCGAGACAAGACGGATCTTGACGGTTGCGGGCTTCGCCATGGCGGTATCCTGTACTTTCTAAGTTGCAGCCGCCCTGGCAGGCCGGCGTTACGAAAAACTATAAAGGGGCGACACCGAGGCGCCGCCCTTCAAGGTTGCGCCCCTTGCTGGATTGGCCTCGCAAAGTCAAGGGCGCGGCACCGATTCGCGTGATGCTCAGGAGAGCGGAAACGGCTTTATCGGCTCCAGGACGCCGAATTTCTCGCGCTTCGGTTCGGCATCGAGCGGCGGCAGGTCGAGTTCGGGCGCTTCCACTTTCGTATCGGGCAGCCGCGCCAGCAGATCGCGAATCAGGGTCAGACGGCCGAGCCGCTGGTCGTTGAAGTCCACCAGCGTCCACGGCGCATGATCGGTATGCGTGGCCTTGAGCATCGCCTCGCGCGCCTTGGTATATTCGCCGTACTTGTCGCGCGCGGCGATATCGACCGGCGACAGCTTCCAGCGCTTGAGCGGGTCGTCCAGCCGTTCGTGGAGGCGCTCCTCCTGCTTGTCCTGATCGCAGGAGAGCCAGTATTTGAACAGCAGGATACCGTCGTCGATCAGCATCTTCTCGAAGGTGGGCGCGTGGCGCAGGAACGCATCGACCTCGTCCTCGGTGGCATAGCCCATCACCTTCTCGACCCCGGCGCGGTTGTACCACGAGCGATCGAACAGGACGATCTCGCCCTTGGCCGGCAGGTGATCGACGTAGCGCTGGAAGTACCACTGGCCCTGCTCGCGCTCGCTCGGCGCGGCCAGCGCCACGGTGCGGCACTGGCGGGGGTTGAGCTGGCCGGAGACGGCCTTGATCGCGCCGCCCTTGCCCGCCGTATCGCGCCCTTCGAACAGGATGACGATGCGCGCGCCCTTCTTCTGCGCCCAGCGCGCCATGCCGACGAGTTCCTCCTCCATCGGCTCGAGGAGCTTCTCGTAATCCTTGCGGCCGAGTTTCTCCTCTTTGCTCATGTCTTCAGATCCTCGACAGCAGGAACAGCGCCAGTGCGCCGGCGACGATACGATACCACGCGAAGGGTGCGAAGCCGGATTTGCTGACGAAGGCCATGAACGCCTTGATCACCACCAGCGCGACGATGAACGAGACGACGAAGCCGACCGCGATCTCGTTCCAGCCCACTGGCCCCGCGCCCGCCATCAGTTCCTTGTGGTGCTTGAGAAGTTCCAGAGTCGTGGCACCGACCATGGTGGGCACGGCGAGGAAGAAGCTGAACTCGGCCGCCGTCCGGCGCTCGATCCCCATCGACAGCGCGCCCATGATCGTCGCGCCCGAGCGGCTGACGCCCGGCACCATGGCGAGGCACTGCGCGAAACCGACGCCGATACACTTGACTGCGGGCAGTTCCGAAACGCCGGTAAGCGGGCCGGGCTTGGCGACCTTCTCGATGCCGAGGATCGCGATGCCGCCGATAATGAGCGCCCAGGCGACCACCGCGGGCTCGCCCAGCAGGCCTTCGATATAATTGTTGAACAGCAGGCCCAGCACCGCCGAAGGGATGAAGGCCAGCAGCACGTTGCGCACGAAGCGGATCGAGGTGGGGTTGAGCTTGAGCAGCCCCATGCCCACGGCCCAGAAGGTGCGCCAGAACTGCACGATCACCGCCAGGATCGCGCCCAGCTGGATGACGATGTTGAAGGTCGCCCACTGGCTCGAATCATAGCCGAACAGGCGGGTGGCAAGGATGAGATGGCCAGTCGAGGAGACGGGCAGGAACTCGGTGAGGCCCTCGACAATGCCGAGGAGGATCGCGGTTAGGGTCAGGTCCATAAGCTGGAGGTCATGCCGCACCGGGCGGGCAAGTCAACCGGGGACGTGCTGCATTGCAGAAATGTGAGGTGGAAGACGGGTTGGGGTGGCGCTTCGCGGCGGTGCCCACCCCGTCCGGCTAGTTCGCTTCGCTCTCAAGCCTCGCGGCCCTCCCGCAAGCGGGAGGGCGTACTTCACCTGCCCCCCTCCCGCTTGCGGGAGGGGTCGGGGGTGGGCCTTCTT
>NZ_BAAILP010000284.1:3391-5787 GCF_054589055.1 Novosphingobium sp. 11B
CGGCTGCACGCCGAACGCCTTGTACCATTCGTCGAAGTTGCGCACGATGCCGTTGACCCGGTACTGCGGCGGCGAGTGTGGGTCGGTGACGAGGAACTGGCGCGCCTGCGCCTCGCGCACCTTCGAACGCCAGACCTGCGCCCAGCCCATGAAGAAGCGCTGGTCGCCGGTGACGCCGTCGATCACCGGCGCTTCCTTGCCGTTCAGCGAGAGCTTGTAGGCGCGGTAGGCGAGACTGAGGCCGCCGAGATCGCCGATGTTCTCGCCCATCGTCAGCTTGCCGTTGACGCAGGCCTTGCCATCCTTGCCGTCGTCGAACGGGCAGAAGGCATCGTACTGCGCCGCCAGCGCCGCCTGCAGCTTCTGGAACGCAGCGAGATCCTGCGGCGTCCACCAGTCGCGCAAGTTGCCGGTGCCGTCGTACTTGGCGCCCTGGTCGTCGAAGCCGTGGCTCATCTCGTGGCCGATGACCGCGCCGATGCCGCCGTAATTGACCGCCGGATCGGCCGAGAGGTTGAAGAACGGCGGCTGCAGGATCGCCGCCGGGAAGACGATCTCGTTCATCGCCGGGTTGTAGTAGGCGTTCACCGTCTCCGGCAGCATGCCCCATTCAGTGCGATCGACCGGACCGCCGATGCGGTTCATATCGAAGGCGGTCTGCCACTTGCCCGCCGCCATGGTGTTGCCCAGCGGGTCGGTGGCCGAGAAGGTCAGGCCCTCATAGGTCTTGAACACGTCCGGCTGGCCGATCTTGGGGGTGAAGGCGTCGAGCTTCTCCTCGGCCTTTACCCGCGTGACCGGGCTCATCCACTTGAGGTCCTTGAGGTTGGCGGCCATCGCCTTGCGCAAGTTGGCGACGAGGTCGGCCATCGCCGCCTTCTGCGCGGGTGGGAAATACTTCGCCGCGTAGAGCTTGCCGACGAGTTCGCCCGCCATGCCCTCGACCGCCGCGATGCCGCGCTTCCAGCGGGGGCGCTGCTCGGGCTGGCCGCTCAGGGTCTTGCCGTAGAAATCGAAGGTGGCGGCATCGATGTCGCTGGGCAGGACCGAGGCGTTGTCGCGCAGGAAGTGCGCGGCGAGGTAGGCCTGCCAGGTGGCGATCGGGGTGGTCTCGATCAGCTTGACGACGGCGGGCATGCCGGGGCCGAACTGATCGCCCGCCTTGGCCGGGTCGATCCCTGCAGCCTTGAACTCCTCGGCCGTCGGCGGCATCTCGCCGATCAGCACGTAGCTGGCCTTGTCCGCGCCCACGGCCGACAGGAACGCCTTGACGACGCCGGGCGAGCCCATTGCTTCGAATTCGGCGAGCGGCACCTTGTTGTACGTGAGGTCCGGGTTGCGGGCGGCGGCACGGTCCCAGTCGGCCTTGGCGAGCTGCGTTTCCAGCGCCAGCACCGAAGCGGCGGCGGCCGGGGCATCGGCGTAGCCCGCCTTGCCGAGCACGAACGTCAGGTAGGCCTTGTACTTGTCGCGCAGTTCCACCGAGCGGGCGTCGGTCTTCAGGTAGTAGTCGCGGTCGGGCAGGCCCATGCCGGAGATATTGGCATTGAGCGCGTAGATGTCGCTCTGCTTGTCGTCGGCGCCGACATAGAGGCCGATCGGCGAGGCATAGCCGGGCTTGCCGAACAGCGTGGCGATGTCGGTGGGGGTCTTCGCCGCCTTGATCGCGGCGAGGTAGGGCTGCGCCGGGGCGAAGCCCGCCTTGTTGATCGCATCGACGTCCATGAACGCCTTGTAGGCCGCCGCGATACGCGCCGCGTCGCTGCCGGGCGCCGGGTTGGCGGCAAGCAGATCGTCGAGGATGCCGTGGACGCGGTTTTCCGAAAGGTCGCTCAGTTCGATGAACGAGCCCCAGCGGGTGCGGTCGGCGGGAAGCACCGCCGTCTTGTTCCAGACGCCGTTGACGTAGGCGTCGAAGTCGTCGCCCGGCTTGGCCGCAGTGTCGATCCACTGGGTCTGGACGCCGAACTTGCCCCAGTCGGCCGAGGGCGCGAGCGCGGGCTTGGCTGCGGGCGCAGCGTCCTGCGCGAAGACGGGAGCGGAGAAGGCGAGAACGGAAAGCGCGGCGCTCGCAAGGAGCGCCTTGCCGGCATAACGAAGCATGTCGTGACCTTTCGGACGGGGGCGACAGGATATTTCGGCCGGATCAGGACGACCGGCGATGGCGCGTAACTTAGTTACACGCGCGCGCAACGCCAGTGAAAAAGCAGCAGTGTTGGAGGTAAATCGCGCGTTGTCCCCGACTTGCCCCGACTTGTTTGACCTGAGCCAGTCTTCAAGCGATGCGCGCGGCCCATGAGGCTTCGACAAGCTCAGCCTGAGCGGGTTTGGGGGCAAAGGTTCTGGCATCGCGGGGACAACAGCCAAACCCCGCTCACCCTGAGCTTGTCGAAGGG
>NZ_BAAILP010000284.1:5859-20372 GCF_054589055.1 Novosphingobium sp. 11B
GAGGCCCCGGCCAAAGCTATGTCAACCCAGCGGCCCGGCGACGACGGTGTCGAACTGTAGCGAGGCCAGCCGCGCATAGAGGCCGCCCTGCCCGCTCAGGCTTTCATGCGTGCCCTGCTCGACGATACGGCCGCCGTCCATCACGACGATGCGGTCCGCCTTGCGCACGGTGGCGAGGCGGTGAGCGATGACCAGCGTGGTGCGCTGCGCCATCAGCGTCTCGACCGCGTCCTGCACCAGCCGCTCGCTCTCGGCGTCGAGCGCGCTGGTAGCTTCGTCGAGCAGCAGGATCGGCGCGTCGCGCAGCAGCGCGCGGGCGATGGCGATGCGCTGGCGCTGGCCGCCCGAAAGGCGCGCACCGTCTTCGCCGAGGAACGTGTCGAGGCCCTGCGGCAGCGCGCGCAGGAAACCTTCGGCGTTGGCCGCGCGGGCCGCCTGCCAGATCGCCTCGTCATCGGCGTGCCAATTGCCGTAGCGCAGATTGTCACGCGCGGAGGCGGCGAACAGCACGCCTTCCTGCGGGACCAGAGCGATGCGCGCGCGAATCTCGGCCGGGTCGGCGGAGGCGAGCGGCACGCCGTCGATCTTGATGGCGCCGCCCTGCGGATCGTAGAACCGCTCGGCCAGCTGGAACAGCGTCGACTTGCCCGCGCCCGAGGGGCCGACGATAGCGACGGTCTCGCCCGGCTCGATGGTCAGATTGAAGTCGTGCAGCGCCGGAAGTTCGGGCCGCGAGGGGTAGCGGAAGGTCACGCGCTCGAACGCCAGCTTGCCGCGCGCCGGGCTCGGCAGCACCAGAGCGCGCGCCGGAGGGGCGATCGTCGGATGTTCGCTCAGCAGTTCAGCGAGGCGGCTGGCCGCACCCGCGCCGCGCACGAGATCGCCGTAGACTTCGGTGAGCGAGCCGAACGCGCCCGCGACGATGCCCGCCGTCACCACGAAGGCGGCGATGGTGCCGCCGGTGATGGAGCCCTCGGCCACGCCGATCGCGCCGCGCCACATGATCATGGTGATCGAGCCGAAGATCAGGAACATGATCACCGCCGTCATGATCGCGCGGATCATGATGCGGTGACGGCCGGTGTCGAACGTGCGCTCCACGGCGGCGGCGAAGCGGCCCTGCTCGCGGCCTTCCTGGTTGAACGCCTGCACGACCTTCAATGCGCCCAGCACTTCGGCAGTCAGCGCGCCGATGTCTGCCACGCGGTCCTGGCTGGATCGCGAGACGGCACGCAGCTTGCGACCGAAGGCGGCGATCGGCAGGATCACCACCGGAATGGCGATGACCAGCCACGCCGTCAGCCCCGGCTCCAGCGCGAAGAGATAGATCACCCCGCCCAGCGCCATGATCGCGTTACGCAGCGCGACCGAGACGGTGGTGCCCACGATCTGCTCGATGATCGCGGTGTCGGCGGTCATGCGCGAGGAGATTTCCTTGGGGCTGTTCTCCTCGAAGAAGCTGGGCGCCAAAGTCAGCAGGTGACGCTGCACGCGCAGGCGGATGTCGCCGACGACGCGCTCGCCCAGCCACGAGACCGAGTAGAACCGGATCGCGGTGGCAACGGCCAGCACCACGACCACGCCCATCAGCATCAGGAACCACGAGCGGATCGCGTTCGGGTCGGCGCCTTGCGCGAAGCCCTTGTCGATGATCTGCCGGAAGCCATAAGGGATCGCCAGCGTCGAGGTCGCCGTCGTGATCAACGCCCCGCCCGCCGTGGCCATCCGGCCCGGATACTTGAGCATCTCGCGCCAGACCATGCGCAGCGGGCCGAGACTGCGGCGGGGCCGCTTCGGCTCTTCGATCATGGTCTCTTGCCCCGGGGCATTGCCTTGCGTCCCATCCATGGCGCCGCGCCTTACAGCCTAGCGAAGCGGAGGAAAAGGCTTCCTTGTAGCCATGACCACAACGTCCGATTCGCGGCGAAACGTGTCTCTCTTGCGAAGATCACCTGCCTGAAATCGGAATTGCCGCGTTGCAACGGTAACCTCTAGTTCCCTAATCATGAGGTAAGACCCCCGCACACAGGCCGCGTTCGCCCCCGAAACGGCCAGGAGAATCGACTTGCTCTACAATGCCTACGAGTTGCAGCGCGCCATGATGAGCAGCGCTGCCGCATGGGCGTCGGTTGGCGCCGAACTGCTGACCAACCCCTCGCTTCCATTCGGTTATTCGGGTCTCGGCCCGGTCATGGCCTCCGCACTGGACGTCTTCGCGCACGCCGCTTCCCCCCGCGGAAAGCCCTCGTTCGACATCGAGACCGTGACCGTCGACGGCAAGATCCAGCCGGTCACCGAATCGATCGTGCTCCACAAGCCGTTCGGCAACCTGCTTCGATTCGAGCATCCCGGACTCGGCAAGGACGCGCCCAAGCTCCTGATCGTCGCACCGATGAGCGGCCACTATGCCACCCTGCTGCGCGGCACCGTCGCGCGCATGGTGGAAAGCGCCGAAGTCTACATCACCGACTGGGCCGACGCGAAGCTGGTGCCGATGAGCGCCGGGCGCTTCGATCTCGACGACTACATCGATTACGTCATTTCTTTCCTCGAACACATCGGCCCCGGCACCCACGTCCTCGCGGTGTGCCAGCCCTCGGTTCCGGCCTACGCCGCCGCCGCGATCATGGGCGCCAAGGAGCACCCCTGCCGTCCCGCCACTCTCACCATGATGGGCGGCCCGATCGACACGCGCGAGGCGCCCACCAGCGTCAATGACGTGGCGATGCAGCAGCCGCTTTCGTGGTTCCAGCAGAACGTCATCGCCACAGTTCCGGCGACCTATCCGGGCGGCGGCCGCCGCGTCTATCCGGGCTTCCTGCAGCTTGCCGGGTTCATGGCGATGAACCTCGGCAGCCACATGATGAGCCACTACGGCATGTTCAAGCACATGGTCGCGGGCGACGGTGACAGCGCCGATGCCACCAAGGCGTTCTACGACGAATATCGCGCGGTCTGCGACATGACCTCGGAATTCTACCTGCAGACGATCGAACACGTGTTCCAGAACCACTCGCTGCCCAAGGGCGAGTTCGTCCATCGCGGCGAGCGGATCGACCTGTCCGGCATCCGCGACACGGCGCTGCTGGCGATCGAGGGCGAGAGGGACGACATCTCCGGCATCGGCCAGACCCGCGCCGCGCTGCACCTTGCCAGCCACCTGCCCGAGAAGCGCAAGAAGTACTACCTCGCCGCCGAGGTGGGCCACTACGGCATCTTCAACGGCAGCAAGTGGCGGACGCGAATCGCCCCGGTTCTGGAGGACTGGATCGCCCAGCACCAGCGCAAGGCGCTCAAGGTGGTTGCCTGATTTTTGTGGTGGGGTCGCGCCTAAGTCGCGGCCCCGTCAAACGTTTTTTGCGGCGGAACGCTCCCGCCCAGCGCCGATCGCGCGACGAGATGGTGGATCACCGGGACCGATTGTGGTATTACCGCCACTATGGATCGCGCACATAGTCGAAGGAAAATACTGAAGGGCGGGCTTGTCGCCGGCATCGGTCTGGCTTTGCCCGCGCGGGCTTTCGCCTCCGAAGGTGTCCTTCCCGATTCGACCGCGCCCGGTGAGGCTCTTGCGCCGCTCGCCGGTGCCTTTCCAAGCAGCCTGACATCGGTTCCCGCATCGCCCACTGGACTATCGCTTTACGAGCGCCGTGTACTCGACGTCGCGTCGAAGCAGGCCGGGCGCGTGCGCAATCATCTGTGGCGCGCCGACGTGGTCGGAATCGTCGATTTTGCGCAGCCTTCGTGGAAACCGCGCCTCCACTTCGCCAATCTGGAAAACGGGACGATGCGCTCGTTCCTCGTCGCGCACGGGCGCGGTTCCGACCCGGCACACAGCGGCTGGCTGCAGAGCTTTTCCAACGTTCCCGGCTCGGAAGCGACCTCGCGCGGTGCCTACCTCACCGCCGAGTGGTACAAGGGCAAGTACGGCACCTCGATCCGTCTGATGGGTCTGGACAACGACAATTCGATGGCGCTGCCGCGCGCGATCGTCATGCATCCGGCTTGGTACGTCGGCTCCTCGATGATCGACAAGTGGGGCAAGCTCGGTCGCAGCGAGGGCTGCTTCGCCATGAGCGACAACGATTTCAACGAAGCGCTCTGGCACCTTTCCGGCGGTCGCCTGCTGTTCGCGGATCGCATCGGCGAAGGATGAATCTCAACGCCGCGTTGCGACTGTCTCACGGCGCCTGCGGTTAGACACGCCTCCGTCGCAATGATACGCATCGTATCATGGACACCAGCCTGACCGGCCTCAAGCGCGAGGCTCCCACCGATGCACGACAGGTCCGCTCGCGGCAGGCGCTGACCTCGGCGTTGCTGGCGCTGCTTGAAATCAAGCCGTTCGACCAACTGACGATCCGCGAGATCAGCGCCCGCGCCGGGACCGGGTACGCCACTTTCTTCCGACATTATCCGACCAAGGAAGCGCTGCTGGCCGACGTCGCCGCGCACGAGATCGAGGATCTGCTCGGCCGCACGATTCCGATTCTCTACGCCGCCAACAGCTACGAATCGACGCTGGAAGTCTGCCGCCATGTCCACGAGCACGCGATGCTGTGGTCAGCACTGCTGACCGGCGGTGCAGCGGGCATCGTACGTGAGGAGTTCATCCGCCAGGCGCTGGGCCTTGCGAAAAGCGCTCAGTCGCACCACCCTTGGCTGCCCTCTGACCTCGGGACCATTCACGGCACCGGCGCGACCATCGACATCCTTGCGTGGTGGCTGGCGCAGGGCGGGGACAAGCCTGCCTCCACCCGCAGCCCCGAGGAAGTGGCGACGATCCTGCACCGTCTGGTCATCGCCCCGCTGATCGGCGACACTGTGGAGCGCCAGGCGGCGCGCGCGTGATGACGCTGACCGAAGACCCTGTCCTTAACCCTGCCCTCAGCGGCATGATCGAGGACGCGGACTGGCCCGAGTTCGGCTGGATCGACGACGTGCGCCCCGCTTTGCGCGCGGCCCTCGCGGCAGGCCGTCCGGTGGCGCTGGCGACACTCTACAAGGTCGCGGGCAGCGCCCCGCGCGGTCCCGGTGCGCAGATGCTGTTCGCGGCAGGGGCCGGCGGGCACGTGGCGGCGACCGGCTATTTCTCGGGCGACTGCATCGAGGGCGACGTCGCCAACCACGCCGCGCAAGTGCTTGCCGACGGCAAGCCGAAGCGGTTGCATTACGGCATGGGCAGCCCCTGGATCGACCTTCGCCTGCGCTGCGGCGGCGCGCTGCACGTGTTGCTGGAACGGATCGCGCCGGATTCGCCCGCCGCCGCCGCGCTGCTGGACCACGCCGCCGAGCGCCGCACCTGCCTCTGGGCGAGCGACGGCGAAACGCAAGAGGCGCGCGAGGACCACGGCCCGTTGCTCGCGCTTCACGAAGACCCGTTCCGCATCGCCCGCCGATACGATCCGCCGCGCCGCCTGATCGTCTCGGGCGGCGATCCCGGCGCGCTCGCCGCCGCGAAGCTCGGGGCGATGGCGCAGTTCGACACGATCCTGCTGCGCCCCGGCGGCCCGCATGCGCCGCCGCCCTTCCCCGTCTCGCGTTACTTGCGCGAAGAGCCTGCAGACGCCCTCGCCCACCTGAAGGTCGATCGCTGGACTGCCTACCTCGGCGCCACGCATGAGGATCACCACGACCTCGGCGGCTGCCTTGCCGCACTGCGCGGCGGAGCGGGCTATGTCGGCATGATCGGCGCGAAATCGCGCGCGGCCCAACGCCTCGGCGCGCTGGAAGCGGCAGGCGCGAGCGCGGAGGAACTGGCGCGGCTGCAGCTTTCGCCGGGCGTCCCCGGGCTGGGCAAGTCGCCCTGGGAAGTCGCCACCGGCATCATCGCCGAAATCATGCAGGCGCTGAACCCGGCGCGGGAACGGGCTTGAGCGCGGTCGCACTGGTGCTCGCAGCCGGGCGCTCGACCCGATTCGGCAGCGACAAGCTCTCCGCCCGGCTCGATGGCGAGCCCCTGCTCCATCACGCGATCCGCATCGCCCGCGCCGCACCTGTCGAGCGAGTGATCGTCGTCGCGCGGCCCGGGCTCGATACGGGCGAATGGCCCGGCACGCCTGCGGTGGAGACACTGCGGCTGGAGAGCGATGCCTTGTCCGAGACACTGAAGGCCGGCATCGCGGCGGCCGGAGAGGCAAAGGCCGCCTTCGTTTTCCTCGGTGACATGCCGCGCATTCCCGCAGAAGTCGCACCGACACTCGCCTCCGCGATCGGCGATGCCTATGCCGCGATGCCCTGCCACGGGGGCAAGCCCGGCCATCCGGTCCTGCTGTCCCCCGCCGCCTTCCCCGCCATCGCCGCGCTCACCGGAGACGAGGGCGCGGGACGCCTGCTGCGCAGCCGCGATGACGTGGTGAGAGTCGAGGTCTCCTCGCCCGCGATCCACTTCGACGTGGACCGCCCGGGCGATCTCGAAGGGGCCTAAGCCCGCCCCGTCTCGTTCGAAAGCAGCGCGGGATCGATCCCTTCCGCCCGCCATGTCGCGGACCAGCGCCCCTCCGGCGGCGTTTCGAACAGGACTTCGCGGTGGCCCTCTGCGGCGTACCATCCGTGGTGCCGCATCTCGCCCTCCAGTTGGCCCGCGCCCCATCCGGCGTAGCCCAGCGCCATGATCCACTGCGACGGCCCCTGCCCCGCCGCGATCGCGCGCAGCACGTCCATCGAGGCGGACAGCCCGCAAAGCGGCGCGACCTCGATAGTGTCGCTGCCGCCCCAGTCGGTCGAGTGCAGAATGAAGCCGCGCCCCGGTTCAACCGGGCCGCCGTGCATGATCTCGCGGTTGGGCGAGACGCCCGGGTCGAGGCCCAGTTCCTCCAGCACGTCGTGGAAACGCACGCCTTCACGCACATGGCCGATGCCGACGCCGAGCGCGCCGTCCTCGTCATGCACGCATAATACGTTGACCGAGCGCTCGAAGCGCGGGTCGAACATCCCCGGCATTGCCAATAGGATGCGGCCTGCAAGATACTGCTGCGTCGTCACCCGCCCACTCTATGCCCCCTTGCGCCGACTACAACCCCCGTATCCGAGAGAGCGCTTTCCCGATGCGACGGAGCGGCCTATGCCCCGGCACAAAGGAGAACCCAGCCCCGTGACCCTGCTTTTCGACCTTCCCGTCGCCCCCGCCGTGCCCGTCGTCGGCGAAGCGGCCGCCTATCCGGTGCGCCGCATCTTCTGCGTCGGGCGCAATTATGCCGCGCACGCGCTGGAACTGGGCAACGCAGTCGACCGCGAGGCGCCGATCTGGTTCAACAAGGCGCCCGCAGCGCTGTGCCTCGACGGCGGGGCGATCCCCTATCCGCCGGGCACCGAAAGCTGCCACTACGAGATGGAACTGGTCGTCGCCATCGGCGCCCCCGCGTTCCGGATCGCCCCCGAGGGGGCAATGGAGGTGGTCTACGGCTATGCCTGCGGCCTCGACATGACCCGGCGCGACCTGCAGAACGCATCCAAGGCCAAGGGTTATCCCTGGGACACCGGCAAGGACTTCGAGAATGGCGCGGTTATCGCGCCGATCACGCCCGCCGTTGCGTTCACGCCTGAAGGCCAGCGCATCGCACTGACGCAGGGCGGCGCGGTCAGGCAGGACGGCGTGCTCTCGGACATGATCTGGTCGATCCCCGAGCTGATCGCCGACCTCTCGCGCCTCTACCACCTCGCGCCCGGCGACCTGATCTATACCGGCACCCCGGCCGGCGTCGGGCCAGTGGCGGTGGGCGACGTGCTGGAAGGCACGATCGATGGCCTGACCCCGCTGCGGCTAGAGATCGCCCAGGCGGAATGACGTTCCTTCCCCCAATCGGGGGGGGATTATCCCTTGGGTCGCCTGCTTCTTGTCCGTCTTGTCAGCCGCCGCGCGTTGCTGGACATACCCGGGCGGAGAACGATGCCTAAAAGCCGGAAGAACATGACAACGATTCGACGTCGCATTTTGCCATCCGTGGGCCGGTCGCTGCTCGCCCTGCCCCTCGTCGCGCTCGCGCATCCCGCGCTGGCCGAGGACGATGACGCCGCCCCGCGCGAGCCCATCGTCGTCACCGGGCGCGGGCTTTCGGAAGGTCCGGCGACGCCCGCCTACGACGTCCAGACGATCGCCCGCGACAAGCTGGTTTCCAGTGCCTCGGGCCGGATCGAGGATGTGCTGGCCTCTGTCGCCGGATTCCAGCAGTTCCGCCGCTCCGACAGCCGATCGTCCAACCCCTCGAACCAGGGCGTGACCCTGCGTGCACTGGGCGGCAATGCATCGAGCCGCGCGCAAGTGCTGCTGGACGGCGTGCCGGTGGCGAACCCGTTCTTCGGCTATATTCCACTGAGCGCCCTCACCCCCGACCGCCTCGGCTCCGTGCGGGTGACGCGCGGCGGCGGTATGGGCGCGTTCGGCACGGGCGCGGTCTCCGGCACGATCGAGATGGAAAGCGCGAGCCCTGACGAACTCGGCCCGGTAAGCGCGGAGGCGCTGGTCAACAACCGGGGCGAGACGCAAGGCTCGCTCACGGTGGCGCCGCGCCTTGGCGAAGGCTTCGTCGTGGCGGGCGTGCAGTGGGATCGCGGCCAGGGCTTCTGGACCACGCCGAAGGACCAGCGCGTCGCCGCCACCGCGCGCGCGAAGTATGAAAGCCTGTCGGGCTCGCTGCGCGCCGTCGCGCCGCTGACCGACACCATCGAGGTTCAGGCATCGGGCCTCGTCTATGACGATGCGCGCACGCTGCGCTTCAAGGGCGCGGATTCGACGTCCTCGGGCCAGCAGGGCTCGCTGCGCTTCGTGGGCCGGGGCGACTGGCAATTCGACGTGCTGGGCTTCGTGCAGGCGCAGGACTTCTCGAACATCGTCATCAGCTCGACGAGCTACAGGAAGACGCTCGATCAGGCCAAGACGCCGACGCTGGCGGTCGGCGGCAAGGCCGAACTGCGCCCGCCGGTGGGCGAAAACCACGTGCTGCGCATCGGCACCGACGTGAAGCTCTCGCGCGGGAACCTTGTGGAAGCGCCCTATAGCGCCGTCACCGGCCTCGCCACCGCGCACCGCAAGGCGGGCGGGCGGCAGTCCGACCTCGGCTTCTATATCGAGGACGACTGGACCATCGGCCAGTTCGTGCTGACCGCTGGCGGCCGCCTCGACCGCTGGACCATCACCGACGGCTACTACCATCAGGTGAACCCCGCGGGCGTGGTGACGCAGGACACCCGCTACGCCGACCGCGACGGCTGGAACGCCAACGGGCGCGGCGGGATCGTGTGGAATGCCGGCACCGCCGTGTCGCTGCGCGCCGCCGCCTATACCGGACTGCGCCTGCCGACGCTGAACGAGCTGTACCGGCCCTTCGTGGTGTTCCCGATCACCACCAATGCCAATCCCGGCCTCAAGCCCGAGCGCCTGCGCGGCTACGAGGCGGGCGTGGACTTCCACCCCTCCGAGACGCTGAACCTGTCGCTCACGGCCTTCGACAACTACCTCAAGGACGCCATCGCCAACGTCACTTTGTCCTCCACCGTGCGCGAGCGGCAGAACGTCGATTCGATCCACGCGCGCGGGATCGAGGCAAGCGCCGACCTTAAGCTGGGCCAGGTCGATGTCTCCGGCTCGCTGTCGTGGACCGATTCCAAGGTGAAGGCGACCGCTGCGCAGATCGCGCTCGACGGCATGCGCCCGGCGCAGGTGCCCAAGCTCGCGGCCAGCGGGACGGTGGCATGGGCACCCGCCGACGGCTGGCGCCTTGCTGCTACCCTGCGCCGCACCGGTGCGCAGTACGAGGACGACCTTCAGGTCGACACCCTGCCCGCCGCGACGACGCTGGACCTTTACGCGCAAGTGCCGATCACGCGCTTTGCCTCGCTGGTCCTGCGCGCCGAAAACCTGACCGACGAGACGATCGTGACGCGCAATGCGGGCGGCTCGATGGATCTGGGCCAGCCGCGCACCTTGTGGGCGGGGTTCAAGCTGGGCTTGCACTGAAGCTGCGAGTGAGGCACCGCGAGGGTATGGCCATCGCGGTGATCTCCGACATTCACGGCAACCTCGGCGCGCTCGACGCGGTGCTGGCGGATGCCGCCGCGCGCGGGGTGCGCCGGGTCGTCAACCTCGGCGACATCCTCAGCGGCCCGCTCGAGAGCGTAGGCACGGCGGAGCGGCTGATGGCACTCGGGCTTGAGACGATCCGGGGCAACCACGAGCGCCAGCTGCTCGAACAATCGCGCGCCGAGATGAACCTTTCCGACACCGCCACCGATGCCGTGCTGCAGCCGCGCCACCGCGAATGGCTGGCCTCGCTGCCGGTGGACATGTGGCTGGAGAGCGACCTCTACGCCTGCCACGGCTCCCCGCACGACGATCTGGAATTCCTGCTGGAAACGGTCGAGCCCACCGGCTGTCGCGCCGCCACTCCAAACGAGATCGCCGAGCGGCTGGGCGGGATCGACGCCCCGCTGGTGCTCTGCGGCCACTCGCACAAGCAACGGGCGATGCGCCTCGATGACGGGCGGCTGGTGGTGAACCCCGGTTCGGTCGGCCTGCCCGCCTTCGCCGACGACCAACCGCATCCCTACGTCATCGAATCGGGTTCGCCCGAGGCGCGCTATGCCGTGGTCGAGCGCGGGCCGGATGGCTGGGAAGCGGAGCTGCTCGCCGTCGCTTACGACTGGACCGCCGCCGCCCGCCGCGCTGCCGAGGGCGGGCGCGAGGACTGGGCGCGCGCGCTGGCCACGGGATACGCCTGAGATGACCCGCTTCACCGTCAACGACCGCCCCGTCCAGTTCGAGATGGACCCGCGCACGCCGCTGCTGTGGGCGCTGCGCGATGCGGCCAACCTCACCGGCACCAAGTACGGCTGCGGCGTGGGCGATTGCCATGCCTGCACCGTCATGGTCGACGGTGCCGCGCTGCGCTCGTGCCTCATCACGCTTGCCGAGTGCGAGGGCCGCTTCGTCGTCACCGTCGAGGGCCTGTCGCGCGACCGCTCGCATCCGGTGCAGCAGGCGATGGTGGCCGAGCAGGCGGTTCAGTGCGGGTTCTGCACGCCCGGTATCGTGATGAGCGCCGCCGCCCTCCTCGCCCGCAACGCCAATCCAAGCGAGGCCGAGGTCAAGGCGGCGATCCCGAACTTGTGCCGCTGCGGCGTCCAGCCCCGGCTCGTGCGCGCCATCCAGCGCGCCGCCGCCGTCGCCCGCCGCGAAGAGAAGATCGACGCCGCGCCGGTCCCCAGCGGCTCCGGCAGAATTCCGGCGATGGTCCCGGACACGAAAGGACAGACCCCATGAGAGCCACCATCTGGCACAACCCCAAGTGCGGCACCTCCCGCAAGACGCTGGCGATCCTCGAGGAAACGCCGGGCGTCGAGGTTACGGTGATCGAATACCTCAAGACCCCGCCGAGCGCTGAAAAGCTGGCGCAGCTCTACCGCGACGCCGGGATCAGCCCGCAGCAGGGCCTGCGCATCCGCGGCACCGATGCCGAGGAGCGGGGCCTGCCGCAAGCGGACGACGCCGCCGTCCTCGCCGCGATGGCCACCGACCCGATCCTGATCGAGCGCCCGCTGGTCGAGACCGACAAGGGCGTGCGGCTTTGTCGCCCACAGGAAACGGTTCACCAGATTCTCTGACCCGGTTTCCCCATCCGGCGCGTTCCGGCAACGCGCCATCGCCTTGCATTGGCAGGGACAATCTGCCACCGCATGGCAAATCCGTGACATGACAATATTGCGAGAGCCTTCCTCAGCATGACCAGCACCGAGCTTGCCCGACAGCCTTTGGCCCACCGGATCAGGCAGAAGATCAAGCAGGGCATGGGGCCTTGGGGCGTGTTCCTCGAAGGTTTCATCCGCAACCCCGTGATGGTCGGCTCGATCGTCCCGTCCTCGCGCTTCACCATCAACCGCATGCTGTCGAAGGTGGACTGGGCGAACACGAAGCTGTTCGTCGAGTACGGCCCCGGCGTCGGGACCTTCTGCCAGCCGGTGCTCGACCGCCTGCCGCGCGACGGCATGCTGATCGTCATCGACACCAACCCGATGTTCATCGACTACCTGCGCCGCACGATCAGCGACAGCCGCTTCGTCGCGGTCAACGGCTCGGCGGCGGACGTCGAGGAGATCGTGCGCGCGCACGGGCACGAAAAGGCGGACTACGTCCTGTCGGGCCTGCCGTTCTCGACCCTGCCCAAGGGCGTGGCGCCCGCCATCGCCTCGGCCACCTACCGCGTGATCCGCAAGGGCGGCGCGTTCCTGGTCTACCAGTTCCGCCCCAAGGCGCGCAGCTACATGGCCCCGCACTTCAAGCGCATCGACGACGCGATCGAACCGATCAACGTCCCGCCCTGCTTCATGTGGTGGGGCTGGAAGGACGAGGATTGACCTGAAAATCCTCCCTGTCGCGAAGCGATGGGGAGGGGCACCGCCGACGCAGTCGGTGGTGGAGGGGAGAAGCCCCCTCCGTCAGCCCTGACGGGCCGCCACCTCCCCATCGCTGCGCGACAGGGAGGATAAGGCGTTACCCGAAGAGGTCCGCCTGCGCTTCCGCCGAAGGCCCCGCCAGCTGGCGATGGACCTGCGCGATCACCGCCACGAAATACACCGCCATTACCGTCGCCAGCACCGCCTCCACCGCCGCCGCGACGAAGCGTGCGACTTCGGCCGGAGCGAGCAGCGTGATCGGTATCGTCAGAACGTTGCCGAAGATCAGCAGCACGATCATGGCCGCCGCGAGCAGCGCGTAGAAGCCCAGCAGCCGCGCGGTATTGCCCTTGGTCAGCTTCCACGAGCGCACCAGTGCCGCGACCGGGTTGAACACGTTCTCCACCGCGATCACCGGCGCCGCCACCGACAGGCGCACGCCCACGACGATGGCGAAGAGCAGCACGATGGCCAGCCCGATCACCCCGCCGACGACGCCTCCGACGACGCCCAGCAGCCCCGCAACCACGAGCGCGATCAGCGCCAGCGCCATGCCGGTGAGGATCTGCGCGAGCAGATAAGGCACCACGCCCTTCAGCCCGTCGCGGATCGCCCCGCCCACGGTCGGTCGCCGGTCGCTGTCGAGCAGGCACAGCAACGAAAGCGAGCCCAACGCCTGGAACAGCGCCATCGGAATCAGCACCGGCGCCACCGAGAGATAGTAGGTGCGCAGCATGGTCATCATCTGCGTCTCGTTCATTCCCGCGCCGGTCTCCGGCGGCGGGAAAAAGATCGAGAACATCAGCTGCGGCAGGAGAAAGAACACCCCGGCCAGCGCCAGCACGACCTCGCGGTTGGCGGAAACGGCCTGGGACGCCTGGCTCCAGGCCCGGCTGCTGTCGAACTTCATCAAGGGTTCCATGATCTCGCCATAGACGCCGGTTGGCGCGTTTGCACTTGATAACCGCATGGAATGACGCCACGCAACGCGGCATGACTTCGCTACCCGGTGATATTGAACTGCGCATCTCCGCCGATCCGGTGCCCTACCGCGAGGCGCTGGAGGAGATGACCGCCCGCAACGCAGCCATCGCCGCCGGAGAGGCGCGCGAACTGGTCTGGCTGCTGGAGCATCCGCCGGTCTACACCGCCGGCACCAGCGCCGCCGTCGCCGAACTGCTCGACCCTCGCTTCGAGGTGGTCGAGGCCGGACGCGGCGGGCGCTATACCTACCACGGCCCCGGCCAGCGCATCGGCTATGTGTTGCTCGACCTCAAGAAGCGCGCCCGCGACGCGCGCGGCTTCGTCCACGGCCTCGAAGGCTGGGTTATCGAGACCTTGCGCGATTTCGGCGTCGAGACCTTCCGCTCCGAAGGTCGCATCGGCATCTGGACCACCGACGTCGATGGGCGCGAGGCGAAGATCGGCGCGATCGGCGTTCGCATCCGCAAGTGGGTGACGATGCACGGCTTCTCGGTGAACGTCGCGCCCGACCTTTCGCATTTCACCGGCATCGTGCCTTGCGGCATCGAGGAATTCGGCGTCACCAGCCTCAAGCGACTCGGCAAGGACGTGAACCTCGCCGCCTTCGACGCCGCGCTGATCGCACGCGCCCCGGCTTTCCTCGCCTCACTGGAAAGCCCCTGCCCGCCTTCCGCACCGGAGACCGCGTAAATGAAGTCCGCGCACCTGATCCTGCCCGTTACCCTGACGGCGCTGGCGCTCGGCGGCTGCAGCAAGAAGGCGGACGACCAGCCCAAGGCGGCGGCGGGCGGCGAACTGCTGCCGCGCTCGGTCAGCGACGACATGCTGCCTTACGATACGGTGAAGTCGCAGGCCTCGCTTGTCGACCCGAACGCCGGGCTCGGCCTCCCGCGCGCGGGCGGCCCTGCGGTTCCGCCATCGGAAGTGGCGGATGATGTGGTCGAGGGCGACGAGCCCGCGACGGTGATCGAAGCCCCGCCGCCTCCGGCACCTTCCGCGACGCCGACGCAGCTTTAGGCAAAATCCTCCCTGTTGCGAAGCAATGGGGAGGTGGCAGCCCGCAGGGCTGACGGAGAGGTTTCTACCCCCTCCACCACTCGCTCCGCGAGCGGTCCCCCTCCCCATCGCTTCGCGACGGGGAG
>NZ_BAAILP010000284.1:20472-21286 GCF_054589055.1 Novosphingobium sp. 11B
CCCCCTTGCGCCCCAATCCCCATCAGGCGCATCATCGCTCCCAAACCGGAGCCACCCGCGATGCTGCCCACCCTCACCGTCTTCGAAACCTCCCCCGACCGCGGCCGCGGCCTTGCGCGGGACATGCCGGTCCGCTGGGCGCTGGAGGAAGTTGCACAGCCTTACACCGTACGCCTCGTCTCGTTCCCGGCGATGAAGGAGGCCGCACACCGCGCCCGCAACCCTTTCGGCCAGATCCCGACGTATGAGGAAGGCGGCCTCGTGCTGTTCGAATCGGGCGCCATCGTGCTGCACCTCGCGCAGAGCCATACCGGGCTGCTGCCGGAGAACCCGGAAGCTCACACCCGCGCGGTCACATGGATTTTCGCCGCGCTTTCCACGCTGGAACCGCCGATCGTCGAACGCTCGATGGCCGCCCTGTTCGAGAGCGACAAGCCCTGGCACGAGGAGCGCCTGACCATGCTCGATGCCCGGGTGCACACGCGCCTCGGAGACCTCGCCGCGCGGCTGGGCGATACGGAATGGCTGGACGGTGCCTTCAGCGCGGGCGACCTGATGACGATCTCTGTACTGCGCCGCCTCGCAAGCACAGAGCTGCTGGAGGACTTCCCAACGATCCGCGCCTACGTCGCACGCGGCGAGGCCCGCCCCGCCTTCCAGCGCGCCTTCGCGGCGCAGTTGGCGGTGTTCGAACAGGCCGGGCGGTAAGCGATCGAATCCGCAGCGCTGAGCAGTAAAGACAATGGATCGCCCCTCCCTTCGTCATTGCGAGCGCAGCGAAGCAATCCAGGGCGGTTTGCACGGCCCTGGATTG
>NZ_BAAILP010000285.1:0-409 GCF_054589055.1 Novosphingobium sp. 11B
AGAGCCTGATCAGAAAATAAGTTGAGTGGTATCAGCAGGTTAGCTTGACGCTTTGGCCTGTCATTGATTCATGGGTTTCGCCAAAAACTACCATGGATTCAACGATGTGGACCGATACCACTCGCGCCCTTCATGCGCGAAGAGGGCTAGCTTTGCCAAGCGATTTGACGGATGCCGAGTGGGCGCTGCTGGAGCCATTGCTTCCACCTGCGTCTCGTGTCGGACGGCCCCGCAAATGGCCATTACGACGCATCGTCGAGGCAATTCTGTACCTACTGCGCGGAGGCCTGCCATGGCGGATGCTGCCGCCTTGCTTTCCGCCGGTGTCGAGCGTGCGGCATTGGTTCTACTTGTGGCGAGACAACGGGCTGTGGCTGACGATAAACCACACCTTGTTGATGATGGCCCG
>NZ_BAAILP010000286.1:0-20378 GCF_054589055.1 Novosphingobium sp. 11B
ACTTCCCCGGTCCTGCGGTCCACCACGACCGGCACCGTGTCGCCAGCGTAGTCGAGGAACAGCTTTTCGCCTCCGGCATGGCTCTGGCGCATGACCAGCGGCAGGCGGCCTTCCCACCGGCGAAACAGATCGCAGAACCGGCTATAGCGATATCCGTCTGAATGCTCGGCGCGGTACTCCTCCCAGAGCACTGCAGCGTCACGTGTTTGCGCTTCAGTTCGCGCGCTACCACCGGCCAGTCCGGCTCCGGAAGCTTGCGCCGTCCCGGCTTTACGCCGGGAACGCCGTAGAGCCGCTCCTCCAGATCCGCATCGCCAATCTCGGGCGGCAACGGCCACGACAGCCCGGATTGATCAAACCGCCTGAGCGTGTCGCGCACCGTGGTTGCCCCCGTCCGGACATGCTCTGCTACCGCTCGGGTCGAGAGCCTGGCGTCCAAGCTCAGTCTCAATATCTCGCGCACATGGCGCATCATAACCCTCCTCGTCGGCATCCAATCCTCCTGGCTGCTCAGCCAGGGAACTGGTCCCAACGATCAGGCTTCACGTCATCCCAAACTGCGCGCGATCATCTCGGAATGCTGCGCGGATAATTCTCGGAACGCTGCGCGCGATCACCTCGGAATCCTGCGCGCCATCAATTCGGAATGGTGCGCGCGATAATCCCGGAATCCGCACGATAGACGGATTAACAGAGCTAAATTTGGCTGCTGGGCCTCTCTATTGCTGCACGACCTTCAGAAATGAACAGATCAACGCTCTTTCGATGACACGAGTACAAAGCCACATTCATCGCTGAGTGCTTGAGGAGAGCGAGAACGCAACAATTGCGTCACCAGGCTTCGTCCGCATATACGCGTGACCGCCAGCGGCAATGACAACGTACTGCCGCCCGCTTTTTCGCGATACATATGTAATTGGTGTCGCCTGTCCGCCTGCAGGTAGCCGTCCCTTCCATAGTTCCTTCCCGGTCGCCGTGTCGAAGGCCCGCAGATAGTTATCCATTGCCGCCCCAATGAAGGTAACGCCGCCGGCGGTATTAGCGGATCCGCCAAGATTGAAGGCTCCTGGCACCGCCACACCAAACGGAGCAGTATCGGCTGAGGTGCCGAAGGTACGGCTCCAGGCGATCCGCCCGGTCCGCAGGTCAACAGCAGACAATTTACCCCATGGCGGCGCCTCGCAGGGAATGCCCAATGGCGAGAGCATAGGCAGTAGACTGACACCGTAATTCGTGCCGTATTGCGGCAAATAGCCGGGCGCGTGGGAGTCCTTCGCCATAGCCGGACGATCGGTTTCTGCGCCATGACGAAACAGGCGCACCTCCTGGGGGATCGCGGCGGAGTTCACGATCATCAGCTGGCGCTGCGGATCGATGCTGACACTGCCCCAGTTCAGGATTCCGAAGGTACCCGGCCACTGCAGCATGCCGCGTTCCGAGGGCGGCGTGAACATGCCCTTGTAATCCAGCGAGCGGAAGCGGATGCGGCACCACATCTGATCGAGCGGGGTCGCACCCCACATTTGTGCCTCGGTCAGGGGCGGCGGGGCGAAAGACGCGAAACCGGTCGGATAGGGCTGGGTGGGCAAATAGCGTTCGCGGGGCAGAGTCCCGCGCGGAACCGGCCGCTCCTCGACAGGGGTCAGCGGCTTACCAGTCGCACGATCAAGAACGAATATCTCACCCCTCTTGGTCGGCACGATCAAAGCCGCTGACTTGCGACCGTTCAGCGTGAGATCGACGATGCTCGATTGAGCAGGCAGGTCGTAGTCCCAAAGGTCGTGGTGCACCGTTTGGAACGACCACCGCACACGTCCAGTCTTCACATCCAGCGCGACCAACGAACTCGCATAGCGCTCCAGCATCGGCGAACGATGAGTACCGACGTGATCCGGGGTGGCATTGCCCGTGGGCACATAGACAAGACCAAGCGTTGGGTCGGCGCTGAACGCCGTCCAGGCATTGACCGAGCCTCGCGTCCACTTCTCTCCCTGCTTGAGCGGTGGCGCATCGTCAGGACGGCCGCTGTCCCAGGCCCAAATCAGCATGCCGGTCTTCACGTCAAACGCACGCACGACGCCTGAGGGATCGTCCTTGGTGTAGTTGTCCCGTACATAGGCGCCGAGAATTGCGGTGTTGCCGACGATCACCGGGGGTGACGAGGTGTAGGAGCGGAACGGGTCCACATCCCCCAGCCCCTCGTCGAGGTTCACGGTCCCGCCCTTCCCGAAGTCCGGACACGGCGTGCCGGTCGCAAGATCGCTGGCAAGAAAGCGGCCGTCAACGGTCATGCTGAGGATGCGCTTGGAGCAGATGTCCGTTGCAGCGGGATCAGCATGATAGGATACGCCCCGGCAGTTGAGCATTTGGGCATTGCCGATCCGCGTGTGCGGATCGCGCAGCCAGATCTGTTTGCCGGTATCCGCATCGAGCGCGAAGACCTTGCCGGTCGGCGAACAGAACACGACCTTGTCATCCACCATCAGCGGCGTCGCCATGAACGAGATAGACTTGATGTCGGGCCGCTTCACCTTGGTATCGCCGGTTTCGAAAGACCAGGCCTGTTTCAGATTCGCGGCATTCGCGGGTGTGATTTGTACTGCCGGGGAATGGCGATTGCCGAAAACGTTCGCGCCGTAATCGGTCCATTCCGCGCTGGCAGGACTGGGCCCGGAAAGCGCCATCGTGCGATCGGATGAAACATCGAAAACCGGCACGATCAGGAATGTGCCGAGCAGAACCAGTGCCGCCAAGGACACGACGGAACCCAGCGCCCAGCGCGTCGCAGCGTCGGTAGCGAGTATCAGGCGCCGGCGGATCGGTGGCAACGCCAGCAGAATACCGATCACCGTAGGTCCGGCAAGTCGCGGGAGAAGCTGCCAGAACCGCGCGCCGACTTCCCAGAAGGACCAGAGCACGGTACAGGCCAACATGGCGGCGTAGACAAGAAGTCCCCACCGATTACCCCGTGCCAGCAGTCCGCTGGAGATCACACAGGCAAGCCCGGCCGCGAGGTAGTAGGGCGAACCGCCAAGCGTCAGCAGCTTGACACCGCCGGCGACCAGAACTGCGCCGATCGCGAACAGCACCGCAGCGATTAGCAATCGCAACCATCTTCCGCTCGCAGTTCTCATATCCATCACTGGGCCCTCTCCAGACCAACCCGGCCTATTATCGTTTATGAAATCGTTTTCTTCTCTCGAACAACAAAGCAACAATCTTAGAGAAAAAGCGGCATATCCTACGCCTAAGCACGCCCTGGTTCGCCCGAATTGAAATCCGGCTGGCTCCTATATGGCTCCTAGCAACAATCAGACATCGCAATTAAACGCACCTTAGAGTCCATAAACCACTGTAATACGCTATGAATTTCGCACGCTCGTCACCTCGACGGGCTCTTGACGAATATCATAATCCCAGATGTCGTGGTGTACCGTCTGGAAATGCCACCGCATCCGTCCCGTCCTGACGTCGAGCGCGACGATGGAACTGGCGTAGCGCTCCAGCATCGGTGAACGGTGCGTACCGACATGATCGGGCGTGGCGTTCCCTGTTGGCAGGTAGACCAGCCCCAGCGCGGGATCGGCGCTGAACACGCTCCAGGCGTTGACCGAACCACGCGTCCAGCTTTCGCCGGGGCCGGGCATCGGGGCATCGTCGGGCCGTCCGCTGTCCCATGCCCAGAGCAGCCGTCCGCTCTTCACGTCGTAGGCCCGCACCACGCCCGATGGATCGTCCTCGGTATAGTTGTCGCGCACATAAGAGCCCAG
This sequence comes from Novosphingobium sp. 11B, assembly GCF_054589055.1. Lineage (NCBI taxonomy): Bacteria > Pseudomonadati > Pseudomonadota > Alphaproteobacteria > Sphingomonadales > Sphingomonadaceae > Novosphingobium > Novosphingobium sp. 11B. Next base: position 3,771 of record NZ_BAAILP010000286.1, read on the forward strand.
CACCGCAACGTCGCCGACGATGACGGGGGGCGAGGACGAGTAGGACCGCAAGGGATCGACCTGGCCGAGCCCTTCGTCGAGGTTCACGGAGCCATCCTTGCCGAAATCGGCGCAAGGCGCACCCGTGCCGGCGTCGCTGGCAAGCAGGCGTCCGTCCACCGTCATGCTGATGATCCGTTTGGCGCATGATCCTGCGCCAGCGGGGGCGGCGTGGTAGGATACGCCGCGGCAGTTGAGCATCTGCGCATTGCCGATGTTAGTGCGGGGGTCGCGCAGCCAGATTTGCCTGCCCGTGTCCGCATCCAGCGCGAAGACCTTGCCGGTAGGCGAACAGAAATAGACCTTGTCGTCCACCATCAACGGCGTCGCCATGAAGGAAATGGACTTGATCTCCGGTCGTTTCGCCTTGGTGTCGCCCGTCTCGAACGACCACGCCTTTTCCAGCTTCGCAGCGTTGCCCGGGGTGATCTGTGCAGCCGGGGAATGGCGGGTGCCGGACAGGTTCGCGCCGTAATCGGTCCACTCCGCGCTGGCCGGGCTTGCCGGAGCAAAAGCGGCAACTCGACTAGCAGAGATATCGAAGACGGGAACCGTTAGAAACGCCCCCAGAAGCCCCAGTGCCGCGACCAGCACGACCGAGCCCAGCCCCCAACGCGTACCGGCATCCGAAGCGGCGGTCAGTCGGCGGCGCAGCCACGGCAGCGCGAGAAAAGCGCCGATCACGGTCGGCCCCGCAAGGCGCGGCAGGAGTTGCCAGAACTGCGCCCCAACCTCCCAGAAGGCCCAGATCAGCGTGCTCAGTAGCATCGCCGCGTAAAGCCAGAGCCCTCGCCGGTCGCCCCTCCCGAGCAGCACGCCCGACACCGCGCAGGCCAGCCCGGCAGCCAGATAGTAGGCCGATCCGCCCAGCGTCAGCAGTTTTATCCCGCCCACGGCCAGCACCGCCCCGATGGCGAACAACACCGCCCCAGCCGACCAGCACAGCCAGCGGCCTTCCTTCCCGTCCTTCATCCCTCGCGTCCTCTCCCGGAACGTCTGCGTTATCCCGGGCCTTGCCCGGTGCCGTTGATCGCCTTTCGGACGTGGATCACCCCGTCTCGATCACCGCGATCGGTTCGCGCACGTCGATCGTTTCACCTTCTCCGGCGATGATGCGGAGCAGCGTGCCGGAGACGGGGGATGGCACTTCCACCGTGGTTTTCGCGGCTTCCACCTCGACGAGATTCTCGCCTTCCTCGACCGCGTCGCCCGGCTGCTTGAGCCAGCGAACGATCTCGCCGTCCTGCATCCCCATGCCGTATTGCGGCAGGACCATCGTGAATTCGGCCATGTTCGCTCCTCAGGCTGACTGGAACTCGGCGGCACCTACGAGGCGCCTGGCGGCACTCACGATGCGCTCCATCGAGGGATAGAGCGGCTTTTCGATGAGCGGACTGAACGGCAGGTGCGTATCGGGCGTCGTGATCCGCACCACCGGCGCGCGCAGGGCCTCGAACGCCTCCTCGACGATGGTGGCGGCGATCTCGCTGGCGGCGCTGCAGGTGCGGTTGGCCGGATCGACGCAGATCGCGCGGCCGGTCTTGCGCACCGAGCGCAGGATCAGATCGCGGTCGAGCGGGACCAGCGTGCGCGGGTCGATCACTTCCAGCGAGATGCCCTCGCCCGCCAGTTGCTTCGCCGCTTTCAGCGCGACGTTGACCCCGCCGGCGATGGCGACGACGGTGATGTCGGTGCCTTCGCGCTTGATGTCGCCCTTGCCGATGGGGATCAGGAAGTCGGGATCGTCAGGTACGTCGGCCTTGTTCATCCAGCAGGTGCCGTCCTCGAAACTCATCACCGGATCGTCGTCGCGGATCGCGGACTTGAGCAGGCCCTTCATATCGGCGGCATCGGAGGGGCAGATGATCTTGAGGCCCGGCATGTTCATGAACATCGGGTAGGGCCGGTCCGAATGCTGCGCAGCATTGGAGTTGCCGTAGAACATGCAGGAGCGCAGCACGAGCGGCAGCTTCGCCTGCCCGCCGTAGATGTAGCGGGACTTGGCGATGATCGAGCAGATCTGGTCCATCGCCGGATAGAGGAACGAGGACAGCGTCGCATCGACGATGGGCCGCATCCCCACCATCGCCGCGCCGCCCGCCGCGCCGATGAAGCCGTTCTCGGAGATCGGCGTGTCGCGGATGCGCTCCTCGCCGAAACGCTCGACGAAGCCGGTGGTGGTGCCGAAGACGTTGCAGCGAATGTCCTCGCCCATCATGAAGACATGGGCGTCGCGCTCCAGCTCTTCGGCCTGGGCCTGCTGGATGGCTTCGAGGAAAGTGATCTTGGCCATGGTTGCGGTTCCTTCTCAGGCGTGCGCCAGAACGTCGTCGGGGATCGGCAGGCGATCGACGAAGACGTGGTCGAAGGCCTCCTCGAAGGCCGGGTATGCGCTCTCGCGCGCGAAGTTCAGCGAGTCCGTCACTTCCTCGGCGATTGCCGCGTCGATGGCGTCGAGATCGCCCTCGGCCACGCCATCGGCGAGCAGGCGCGCGCGGTAGAGCGTGATCGGATCGCGGGCGACCCAGTCGTCATGCTCCGGTCCGCGCGGGGTGAGGTCGCGGCCCATGTTCACCGCGTGGTCGCGGTAGCGGTAGGTCTTGGTCTCGATCAGCGTCGGCCCCTTGCCCGCGCGGGCGCGGTCCACCGCATCGCGCACGGCCTCCTCGACGGCGTCCACGTCCTGCCCGTCGACGATGACGCCGGGGATGCCGTAGCCGTGCGCGCGGTCCGCGACATTGACGCCCGCCACGGCGGCGGAGGTCGGCGTGGACATGCCGAAGCGGTTGTTCTCGCACACGAAGATCGCGGGCAGCTTCCACACGGCGGCAAGGTTCATGCCTTCATGGATCGCCCCTTCGCTGGAGGCGCCGTCGCCAAAGAAGCACAGCGCCACACGGTCCAGCCCCTGCAGCTTCGCGCCCAATGCTGCACCTGCGGCAACCGGGCCGCCGGAGCCGACGATGCTGGTTTCGCCCAGGCTACCCATCGCGAAATCGGACAAGTGCATCGAGCCGCCCTTGCCCTTGCACACGCCCGTCGCCTTGCCGAGCAGTTCGGCCATGAGCGGGCGCAGCGTCGATCCCTTGGCGATCGGATGGCCGTGGCTGCGGTGCGTGCCGACCATGTAGTCGTCGTCGCGCAGCGCCATGCAGGCGCCGACGCCCGAAGCCTCCATCCCCGCATAAGTGTGCAGAGCGCCGGGGATTTCGCCCGCAGCATGGATGGATTCGGCCTTGGTCTCGAACTGGCGGATGCGCTGCATCCGGCGGTACTTCTCAAGCCTGCGGTCGTTGTCGCCGATGGCGGTCATCGCTCTCTCCTTGTATGCGCAAATCGGGGGGTCATGCTGCGTTCGCAGGCTCGGGTGTCACCGCTTCGAACAGTTCGAGCGGGGCCGCGTACATCGATTCGGGAGCGCCCGCGGTGATCGCGTAGACGTTCTCCATGTGGCACGGCCCCAGCTTCGCGCCGAAGTAGAGGCTGTCGAGCGAGATCAGCATCCCCTCCTCCATCACGAAGCCCTGCTTGACCCCGGCCAGCCCCGCCGCCGGGAAGGGCAGCGGGATCTCCAGCGGCATCAGGCCGATGCCGTGGGCGACCACCAGCAGCTTCTCGGGCGTGGCGACGCCATTGGCCTTGAGATGCTCGTAGCCGATCGCGGGCAGGCTGGCGGTGGAGACGCCGGGCCGCAGGTGATCGACCATCTTGAGGAAGGCATCGCGCAGGATGTCGTGCTGACGGCGGTATTCGGGGCTGGCCCTGCCGACGACGGCGGTGCGGTTGATGTCCACCCAGAAGCCGTCGTGGATGCCCTGCGTTTCCAAGATCACGATGTCGCCATCGCGCAAGGCCCGGTTGCCGCGCGTGCGGAACAGGTCGGGAATGAACTCGTCCGCCTCGTAAGCGCCGCCGAACAGCATCGCGCCTTCGTCCACCGGGATTACTTCGTTGCGGACCATGAAATCGCAGATGCGCGCCTGCACGTCGTTCCAGTCCGCGCCTTCGTGAAGCAGCGATCCGGCGTGGGCGATGATGCGGTCCGCCAGCTTGCCCAGCTTGCGGTAGCGCGCCAGTTCGCCGGGGGTCTTCACCACGCGCACGCGCATCATGAAGTCGAGCACATCGGCGTATGCGTGCGGCACGGCGGCCGCGATGCGTGCGGAAACGCGGTGCTCGTCGAAGCCGACCGCCTTGCCCGCCATGCCGTGATCGGCAAGGCCCGAAGCAATGGCGGCGGCGATATCGGGCTGGCACGCGCCCCTGATCGCGCCCATCATCCCGGCGGCGTCCTCGGCCAGTTGGCCGCCGTTCCGGTCGGGGTCGATATAGCGGCTGACCTCGCAGAAGTTGAGCATGTCGAACGTGCGCACTTCGCCGAAGGTGCAGGCGTCACCGTCCTTGTTGAGCACCGCGACGAGGCCAAGGTTCGCCTCCGGGATCACCAGCGTCAGCGGCTTCGCCGGATCGGCATAGACGATCGCGGCAGCCATCGGCTCCATCTGCTGCCAGCGTTCGAGGATCGAGTGATAGCCCACCGCATAGCGCACATCATGCGGGTGGCTGAGCACGACCGCGTCGAGCCCTTCCGCCGCCATCATCGTGCGCAGCCGGTCGGCGCGGGGGTTGGAGGGTGCGGTCATGCCGCTTCCTCCAGCCCCTCGTTGGCGACGTTGGAGACAACCTCGCCCTTGGCCACGTCGCGCAGGAATTCGTGGTTGAGGATGAAGCGGATTGCGCCCGCCTCGTCGAGGAAGGCAACGGCGCCGTGGCCCATGAAGAGGTATTCGGTCACCTCGTCGCAGCGCGCCTCGTTGTGGCGCGAGCCGATCGGTTCGTAACCGTAAGTGCCCGCAGGCGCCGAGCCGACATCGTAGATCAGCTCGCCCTTGGTGACGAAATACTGCCCGTGGCCGAGGTGCCAGTGCGGGGCGAACGTCGCGCCGGGCTCCATGTGGACCCACAGGACCCAGTCGCCGGTCTCCTCGCTGTAGCGCAGCAGCCGGATCGTGGTGCCGGTGCCGAGCGAAACTTCGTGGCAGTCGTTGATGTTGACGATGAGGTCGCCGAGTTTTCCGGCATCGTGCTGAACGGTCATGGTTCTTGTCCTCTCGTTGGGAATTACATCGTTGCGGTAAGGCCTTCGTCGGCGGGGATGACCGCGCCGTGCAGCGCGCTCGACTTGTCATCGAGCAGGAAGCAGACGAGCTGGGCGATCTGCTCTGGGTCCATGAAGAACTGGCGGCGCGGGCTGGGATGGCCGTCCATCAGCGCGGCGATGGCCTGCTCGCCTTCCGGCGTGCGCAAGTTCGCGGTCAGCGGCGTCGCCACCGCGCCGGGGCAGACGCAGTTGATGCGGATGCGTTTGGGGCCAAGCTCCGCCGCCAGTGTGCGCGCCAGCATGGCGACCCCGGCTTTGGAAGCGCTGTAGGCACTGTCGCCCGCGCGGCCCGCCGTGCCGCTGACAGACCCGATGAACACGATGGCCCCGCCGCCTGCCTCGATCATCGCGGGCAGCACCGCCTGGGTAACGTAGAAGCTGCCCTTGAGATTGACGTCGATGTGCCGATCGAACAGCGCGAGCGGGCTTTCCGGCACCGGGTTGGGCGCCCAGATCGCCGCGTTGTTGACCAGCAGCGTGACCGGACCGAGCGCCGCCTCGATCGCGCGCACCGCCGCCGCGACGGCAGCGGCATCGGCGATGTCCACTTGCGCCGCATGGGCGAGCGTGCCGCTTGCCACCGCCTTGTCGAGATCGGCCTGCGGCACTTCGGACAGCACCGCGACCTTTGCGCCCGCCTCGGTCAGCAGCTTGGCGACGGCGGCGCCGATGCCGCTGGTGCCGCCCGTCACCACGGCGACTTTTCCGCTGAGCCCGCTCATTGCGCGGTGAACCCGCCGTCGACGATCAGTTCCGAGCCGTGCATGTACCCGGCCTCGTCGGAGGCGAGGAAGCGCACGGTCTTGGCGACGTCGATGGGATCGGCCATGCGCCCGATCGGGTGCGCGGGGGCGAGCCCGGCGGCGGCTTCCTCGACGCTGGCGGCGAAACCGTTGTCGACGATGCGCTGGAGGATGTGGTCGACCATGCCGGTCTTGACCCCGCTGGGGTGCACCGAGTTGACCCGCACCTTGTAGCCCAGCGCGGAGAACTCCATCGCGCAGGCCTTCACGAACAGCGTCACCGCGCCCTTGGAGGTGCAGTAGCCGACGTGCAGCGGCGAGCCGATCTTGCCCGCGACCGAGGAAATCACCACCACCGAGGCGCCGTGCGGCAGGCTCTCGCCCGATCGCCGCAGGAGCTGCGCCGCCACCTTGGTGCCGAGGAACGGGCCGTCGACGTTGACCGCCATCTGTTTGCGCCACTGCTCGATGGTGGTGTTCTCCATCTTCTCGACGACGACGATGCCCGCGACATGGACCAGCACGTCGAGCCGCCCGTACTGCGCCTCCACCGCGCCGATCGCCGACTGCCAGGATGCCTCGTCGGTCACATCGAGCGAGAGATAGGAATCGCCCTGCCAGCCCCCTGCCTCGGCGGGGAGGTCGGCGCCGATGACGGTCGCACCTGCCTCGGCCAGCTGGCGCGATATCTCACTGCCGATGCCGCCGGTGCATCCGGTGACGAGGGCGATGCGTCCTTCAAGCGAACCGGTCATGCGTGGGCTCCTGCCTTGGCGGCTTCACCCAGAAGGTCGAAGACGCGGATGTCGGGGTCGCCGTCGAGGCAGGCGTAGCCCTCCGCCGACATGGCGACGTGGTAGGGCCGGTTCGCATGCGCTTCCTTGGCGGCGATGTCGGTGAAGATCTCGGTGAAGCCGAAGGCGTTCGGGTCCTCGCGCGATTGCATGACCTGGAACAGCAGCGTATCGGCCTCGTTGGCGCGCACGTCCTTCTGCAGCTGCGTGGTCAGTTCGATGAAGCGCTGCGTCTTGTCCGGCTTCGTGCGGACATGCATGATGACACCAATCATATCGGAGAGGACCTTTCGTCATGTGGGGGGAAATGCTGGCCGAAGCGGCGCGCGTCGCGCAGGGGCCGGACCCGGTGGCGGCCCGGCCACTGGTCGACCGCCTGCTGTCCGCGAAGCCGGGGGATGCCGACGCGCTGACTTTGGCGGGGATCGTCGCCCAGCGTACCGGGCGCATGGACGATGCGGTGCGTGCCTTCGGCGATGCCTGCGCCGCCGATCCGCGCGATGCCGGACGCCGGCAGAACCTGGGCGTCGCGCTCAAGAACGCGGGCGCTTACGAGGAGGCGCTGCAGGCCTTCGCCGCCGCGCTGGAACTGCGCCCCGGACATGCCGCGACGCTGGCAAATCTCGGCTCCTGCCTGATCGCGGCCGAGCGATACGACGAGGCGTTGGAGGCACTGGCGCAGGCCGGAGACAGCGCCGATGCGCTCAACAATACCGGCGTCGCACTGGCGCGGCTCGGACGGCACGGCGAGGCGGTGAGCCGTTACCGGCGCTCGCTGGAACTGCGGCCCGGGCACCTCGACACGGCGCTGAACCTTGTCGATGCGCTTGCCGCCTGTGGAGAGCGGGACGAGGCCGAAAGCCTCGTCGGGCAAATCCTGCGCGTACAGCCCCGCAACCCACGCGCGGCAAACCAGCTTGGCCTCATGCGCGAGCGGGCCGGCGATTACACAGGTGCGGTGAATGTGCTGCGCCGCGCCTTCGATCCGGCACAGCCCAACCATGCGCTCGGCATCAATCTGGTCCGCGCGATGATCCGCGCCGGGCAGGAGCGCGATGCGCTGGGCGTCTGCGGTAAACTCGTCGCCACGCAGCCGAGCGTCACCACGCCGGTGGCGTTGGCCCTCGCCGCCTTCGAGAAGCTCGGCTGGACCGGCGATCGCGAACGGATCATGGCGCTCGACCGCTTCGTCACCGTGCATGACATCGACGCCGCGCCGGGCTTCGAAGACCTCGCGACGTTCAACGCCGCGCTGACGGAGGAACTGCGTGCTCACCCCTCGCTGACGTTCGAGCCGGAGGGCCTCGTGACCCGCCAGGGACGCCAGAGCGCAGACCTCGCCGATGCGCGGAGCCCGGCGATCGGCACGCTTGCACGGATCGCCCGCGATCATCTCGCCAGTGCCCATGCACGCCTTGCCGAGGAACCCGCCGACCACCCCCTGCTCCACGCGTTGCCCGAGGAATGGAGCCTGACCCTGTGGGGCACGATCCTGCGCCCCGGCGGCGAAGTCGGCTCGCATATCCATGCCCCCAACTGGCTCTCGGGTGTCTACTATCCACAGTTCGAGGGTGAAGACGGTGCCTTCGCGATCGGCCTGCTGCCGGAGGAACTGGGCGGCGGCGGCACGCCCGTCACCTACCAGCCCCGAGCGGGCCGGATGATCCTGTTCCCCTCGTATCTCTGGCACGCCACGCTGCCCTTCGGCGGCGACAAGGAACGCATCAGCTTCGCCTTCGACCTCGTCCCCAAGGGCATCGGCCGCGCGCACAAGCTGCCCTGAAACTCCACCTTCGTCATTGCCAGCGGAGCGAAGCAATCCAGCGCTGCGCAAACCGCCCTGGATTGCTTCGCTCCGCTCGCAATGACGGCATGGGGGGGCGTCATCACGAAGCGAGAGCAGGCTAACCTTCCCCTGCGGCGCACGAAACCGCAGGGGAAGGCCGGCTCGGCGCAGGCCCGCACCTGCCCGTGAGGAGAGCGCCGCCACCATCGTCAGAACTTCACCGAGCCTTCAACGCCGAAGCTCCTCGGCGGGGCGTAGTTGGTGAAGTTGAACAGCCCCGCGACCGAGTTGGCCGAGACGCGGTAGACCTTGTCCAGCAGGTTGCGACCGAACACCGCGACGCGGAAGCGCTCGTCGGGATCGGTCCAGCCGATGCTTGCCCCCACCAGTGTGCGCGCCTGACCTTGCGAATAGTCGGCGTTGAGCGTCGTGGATTCGTACTGTGCCTGATAGTTGACGTCTGCGTTGAGCGAGACGACCCCCCAGTCGGTCGGCGGGAACTCGTAATGCACGTTCCCGCTGGCCGTCCACTTGGGCGCATTGCGCAGCTTGAGGTAGGAGGCATCGTCGTTCACGCCGTCACCGTTCACGTCGGTGCTGAACTCGTCGTACTCCGCCTTCTGCCAGCCAACCGAAGCGCCCATCGTCAGGCCCACCACCGGTGCGGCGGAGATTTCGAGTTCGATGCCCTTTACGTGGGCCTTGCCCGCATTGGTCGTCCGCGTCTCCTGCCCCGGCAGGCCTGTGATCGGATCGATGAAGGGGACCACCGCGTCGCGCTGCAGATCGTTGTACTTCACATAGAACGCCGCGATGTTGACGCGCAGCTTGCGATCGGCCGTCTCGGTCTTGAAGCCCAGTTCGAAGCTGTCGGCGGTCTCCTCACGAAACGGCAGCGCCGACGTAGCGGACATCGCCTGCTCGTTGTAGCCGCCCGACTTGTAGCCCTGGCTGTAGGTGAAGTAGTTGTTGATCCCCGGCGCGATCTCCCAGCGATAGCCTGCGCGCATCGTCGGCTTGGAGAACTTCGCGCTGTCGCTGTACTCGGGCCAGAACCCGGTCGCGATCGTCGAGCGGCGCACTTGCGGACGCACCGCGAAGTCCTTGCTCTCCTTGGTGTAGCGGGCGCCGACGAAGACCGAGAACGGGTCGGCGACCTTGTATTCCGCCTCGCCGAACACGGCGTAGCTGTCGACCTTGTAGTTCGCGGTGGACTGGTTCGGGTCGGTCAGCGCGGTGGGGTCTCCCAGGAAGCGCAGGAAGCCGAGGAAGCTGGTAGCATTGGCGTCCAGCTTCTGCCCCCAGTACATGCCGCCCACGGTGAACTTCAGGACGTCCGAGAAGTCGGAGCTGAACCGTGCCTCGAGACTGTACTGCTTGCGCACGTCCTCACGCGTGGAGACGAACAAGTAGGCGTTCTCGCCCGTATAGTCGGAAGGCAGCTTGGACTGCACCCGCCGCCAGCCGCCGACGACGGTGATCGTGCCGACGTCATCGACCGAATGCTCACCGCGCAAATAGACGCCGTCCACATCGACGCGGTGACCATCGAGCGTGCCCACGCAAGTCGGCGCGGTGGCCGAACCTTCGCACAGTGTGGTGCCGGTCTTGTAGGGGCTTTGCCCGGTGGTCTGGATGCCGGGGAAGCCGACCACGTCGATCAGGAAACCCGGAGGCGTCTCGTTGACCGAAGGCGGACTGTCGCCGCGATCGCGCAGCAGTTCGTAGGTGAGCAGGATGTTGGTGTCGTCGGTCGGCTCCCACAAGAGCTTGGCGCGGGCGCTGAAGTAGCGCGATCCGCCCCAGCGCTGGCCGCGTCCGGGCACGCCCTCGAAGCCGTCGACGTCGTTGTTCTTGGTCAGACGGTAGTAGCCGTCGCTTTCCTGGAACGATCCTGCCGCGCGGAAGTAGAGGTTGTCGGCGAGCGGGATATTGATCGCGGCCTTGACGTCCTTGGTGTTGAAGCTGGAATAGCCGAGCCGCACTTCGCCGCTGAAGCCGGGCTCCGGCTTCTTGGTAATGACGTTGACGACGCCGCCCACGGTGTTCTTGCCGAACAATGTGCCCTGCGGTCCCCGCAGCACTTCGATGCGCTCCACGTCGAACAGGTCGAACAGCTGGGTCTGGACGTGGGCGAGGACGAAGTCGTCCACCACCACGCCCACGGCGGGCTCGAAGGTCAGGATGATGTCGCCGGTGGACTGGCCGCGAATGCCGATCGAGGCGGCGTTGAAGCCCGGCACGTTGGTGATGACGACGTTGGGCACGTCGCCCGCCAGCGCGCGGATGTCGGTGGCGAACTTGTTCTGGATCGCCGTCTCGGTGAACGCGGACACCGCCACCGGCGTATCCTGCAGCGATTCCGAGATGCGCCGCGCGGTGACGACGATGTCCTCCAGTCCGCCCTGCTGCGGCGGCGGATCGGCCTGCGGCGGCGCGGAAGCCGGTGTGCTCTGGGCCATCGCGGTAGTGCTGACACTCGCCAGAAGCCCCGTGGCGAAAGTCGTGAAGACGCAATTCAGGTGTCGTTTGCCGATCATGTTCTTCCCCTCCGAACCGACTGCCTTCGTCTGGTCATGGGCAGTTCGAATCACGTGCCGACTTTTCGCCGGGCAGGCATAAATGAGTACAGATGATCATTTTTGTGAAGACATAAAAAACATTCATGTATGATTTGTTTTACCGCAGTGCAGCGGTGATGGAGCGGAGGGGATTGTCTTGGAGAGCGGCGAAGTTCACGTTTCTCGCGGTAATGAAAAGATAACCACCACGCCGGGGGGCATTGCTGCGATGCAAGACGTGATCGCGAAAAAACCGCCGGTGATTCGCCGCCGTTACACCAGCCCGGCGATGACCGAGCGGCGTGCGCGCATCGTCGACACCGCGCACCGCATCCTCGGCGAAGGCGGAGTCGCGGCGCTGACCATCCGGCGATTGTCCGAGGACGCCGGGGTGGCCCAGCGCACGCTCTACCGCCTGTTCGGCGACAAGGACGGCGTCATCAGCGCCACCGTCGTCGATCGCATGGTCGAGGTGCGCGAACACATCGCCCGGCGCGGTGCGACTTACACGCTGGAGGTGGTGTTCCGCGAACTCGACTGGATGGTCAGCGAGCTTGAGCGCGACAGTCTCTACGCCCGGGTGGTGATCGACTTCGTCTTCGCGCCCGAACCGCGGGAACTGGAAGTGCGGGAACTGACCTCGGTGGCGCACACGCGCTTCTCGGGGTGGCTGGACCTGCAGCGCGCCAAAGGCCATGTGCGCGATGATCTCGACCTCGCCTCGCTGGTCGATACCCACGTCATGCACGAATTCGTGGTCTACCGCCGCTGGTCGCTGGGCCAGTGCGCGGGTGACCAGTGCCGCGCCGAACTGCACGCCTGCTTCCTGCAGAGCGCGGCGCTGCTGCTGACCAGCGACATTCGCGAGACCTACATGCGCAAGCTGGCGACGGTCCAGAAGAAGATCACCCGCCTCAAGCGCGCCTCGACCAAGGAATAATCACAAGCGGGAGAAGATGATGACTCTTGAAGACCTGATCGCGCGCGAGGAAATCCGCCAGCTTCGCGTGGATTACTCGGCCGCCTTCGACACGATGGACGAGGCTGCGGTGCGCCGCAATTTCGCCGACGACATCCTATGCGAGTTTCCGGAGCCCTACGAAGGCATCGACGCGGTGCTCGGCCTCTATCGCCAGCACTGGAAGCACCTGCGCGCGCCGCTGGAGACGCTGCATTACGTCGCCAATCACGCCATCGAGCTGACTGGACCTGACACCGCGCGCGGGCATTGCCTGTTGCTGGACCTCGTCACGCGCCAGCATACGGGCTCGGCCATCGTCACGCCGGGCGGGGAGGCGAACCCGCTGCTGCTGATCGGCCGCTACGACGACCACTACGTCCGGCAGGACGGCCGCTGGAAGTTCGCCCGGATCGCGCTCACCATCCTGTGGCCGACGCGGTCGGATGAAACCGGAGCGCTTCCGTTCAAGGTCGATTGAGCGGGGCTGCGCCGGGGCAGACCCCGGCGCCGCGTCTCACTTCCCGCTCTGCTTGAGCCAGGCGATGCCCCGGCGCAGCAGTTCGTAGAACACCGGCAGGTCCCAGGCGCAGCGGTCCACCGTCGGCCACCAGTCGAGCATCGGCTGGAGGTCGTAGTGGCCCCGGCAATGGCCCAGCGTGTTGTAGAGCACCGCGCCCTTGCCGTGATCCTTGAGGTACATCACCGGCTGCTTGCCGAGTGCATCGGCCGCTTCGACGAAGCCGGTACCCTCGACCGTGCAGTCGGTCTCCAGCAGGACGTGCAGGTGGCCGTGCGTCTCCATGTGGTAGAGTTCGTCGGTCGTCTCGAACGGCTCGATGCCCGCCACCAGCGGATGGCCGGGATCGGCCACGGTCACCGTGTAGGGCGCGATCGGCGGGTGCGAGATGAACTGCGAACCCAGCATGTCCATGAACAGCGGCGCCCAGCGCGGGGCGTCCCACAGGCCCTTGTCCGGCCCTTCGGACAGCAGGCGCAGCACCGAGTTGGTGCCGTGCAGCGCATGCCAGCGCCCGCCCGCCTTCAGCCAGTCGCGCAGCACCTCCTGCGCCGCCAGCGAGGGCGTGACGTCGCAGGTATAGGTGATGAGGATGTCCGCCTGCCGCAGTGCGTCGAGGTTCTCATAATCCTCGAACACGCGGGTGCGCACGCTGGGGTCTTCGGCGAGGAGCTTGAGAAGCTCCAGCCGCGCGAAGTCCATGTCGTGCCACACGCCGCCGCAGATGAGGACGCAGTTTATGCGCGGAGGATGCGCGCCTTCAGCCTCACTCATGCCTTCGGAGCCCCGCCGAGGTCGCCCCCAAGGTCGCCGACGATGTACTTCATCATCGTGTCCTGGAACTGACGGATGCGGATTTCCTGATAGTTCCCGAGGTTCACCTTGCCGTTCTTCGAGGCATGAAGGCCGTCCTGCACGTAAGGCAGGTTGTCCATGTCCTGCTCGAACACGTCGCCCAGAATGCCCAGTTCCGGCGCCTCGGTCCACTTCTGGTCGAGCCGCAGCATCTTGAGCGGCGCGCCGCGCGGGATCGGCTGGCCCTTGGGAATACGCGCGAGGATGCGCACTTCCATGATGCAGGTGTCGGGCGTCTTGCCGGGCAGCCAGTTGTAGACGATGTTCGGCATGTACCCGCCCCAAGGCGCGAAGTTCGGGAACACGTTGTAGACGAGTCCGTCGAGCAGTTCGGCGTCGGTCGCGCTCTCGTGGTCGTAGCCGGTGCTCTCGGTATAGGCCGCGCGCATGGCGGCGCCCAGCGCCGCGCGGGCGGTCATGCCCTCGGGCACTTGGATCGCCATCGGGTTGGCGTGGGCCTCACCTTCGTAGTTGTCGCCAGAGCGGCCGTTGTACTTGATGAACTCGTCGACGATCCACTGCTCGCCCTGCCCTTCCGCGATGTGCGGGCTCATCACGCCGAAGGGGACGAGGTTGACGTTCACATTGTCGCCCCAGGTCCAGTAGGCGGCGTTGGAATCGCCAGTGAACGGCAGCAGCTGCGGGTGCGTGACGATGGTGTGCCAGGCCTCCATGAAGGCTTCCATCACCACCTTCCAGTTCGCCGGGACTTCCTTGGCCACGCGCATGACGCTGGCGCATTCCTCGTGCCGCCAGCGCTTGAAGTGCTCGGGCAGCGGGGCGAGAAATTCCTCGAGGCTCGGGCCGCCCGATTCCTCGCGGATGAAGACGTAGCCCGACCAGCGGCCCACTTCGGCGGCGGGCAGGTCGAGGTCCTTTTCGGCGAGGTGCGGGAAGTCCCACTGGCAGGGCATCGAATCGAAGCTGCCGTCCTTCTTCCACGCGAAACCGTGGAACGGGCAGACGAACTTGTCGGCGGCGCCTTCCTCGGTGCGCAGCTTGCGGCCGCGATGGAGGCAGACGTTGTGCATCGCCCGGATCGAGCCGTCGTCCTGACGGCTGACGAGGTAGGAACGTCCGGCGTTCTCGTAGACGATGAAGTCGCCCGGATCGGGCAGGTCTTCCTCGCGCGCGACGAACTGCCAGACGTAGGGCCACATCCGCTCGCGTTCGAGCTTCGCGAATTCCTCGCTGGTGTAACGCTCGGCGGGAATCGCCTCCGAACCGCGGTACGTATAGCTCTCGTCAGTCAGAATCGCAGGCGGAGTGCGCGAATCCTGCGCCATCAGTTCCGCCCAGCTTATGCCTTCGCTGCGGTCTTCACCCAGCTTTCCGGCGATTTCCGGATCTCGATCGGCCATGGTCGTTCAATCTCCCAAGAACGCATTTCCCTGTTTGTCGCCATTTCTGCACCCCGCTGCACCACAAGTCACCTTGCTCAAAATCATAGGTTGTGGAGCGCCGCGGATGGGCCATGTTGGCCGGGATAGTAATCGGGAGAATGCCGTGAAGCGGCTTGAAGGCAAGGTGGCGCTGGTCACCGGAGGAACCTCCGGCATCGGCGCCGGCACTGTCGAGCGTCTGTGCGCCGACGGGGCTAAAGTCATTTTCACCGGCTCCAACCAGGCGGCGGCGGATGCGCTGTGCGCCGCGACCGGGGCCGAGTTCGTGAAGCACAACGTCACCGACGCGGCGGCGTGGGACGGCCTGATCGCGCAGATCCTCGAAACGCACGGGCGGCTCGACATCGCCTTCGCCAACGCCGGGACCGAAAGCGGGGACGGCAGCATCGAGAGCATCTCGATCGAGGGCTGGAACAACGTCATGGGGGTCAACCTCACCGGCGTCATGCTCACCGTGCAGCACGCGATGCGGGCCATGGCGAAGAATCCGGAAGGGCCGGTCGGCTCGATCATCGTCAATTCCTCGATGAACGCGCACCGGGCGATGGGCAACTTCGTGGCCTATTCGGTGTCGAAGGCCGCCGTGATCGCGCTGGTCAAGGCGTCGGCGGTGCACTCGGGCAACCAGAAGTACGGCATTCGCGTCAACGCCGTGCTGCCGGGCGTCGTCGAGACCGCCCTGATCGTGAACCTGATCGAGAAATCGGGCGACCCCGTCGCCACCCGCGCCGCCTACGAGGGCCTGTCTCCGATGGGCCGCATGGCCGCTGTGGAGGAAGTCGCCGGCATGGTCGCATGGCTTGCGAGCGATGAGGCAAGGTTCTGTTCGGGAAGCGAATTCACCATGGACGGCGCGTCCACCGCAGGGATGAACGGCGTATGAGCGAGGAACTGGGTTCGCAGCGGCTGAAGGGCCGCGTAGCGCTGGTTTCCGGCGGCCTTCGCGGCATCGGCCTCGCCTGCGTCGAGCGTTTCCTGGCCGAAGGCGCCGAAGTGGTCCTGACCGACCTCGAGGCGCCGGACACCGAGTATGCCAGCGCCACGCTCGCCCGTCTGGGGCAGGCGGCCAGCTACGTCAGCGCCAATGTCGCCAGCGAGGACGACTGGGCCAAAGTGCTCGCCGCCGTGACCGAAAGGCACGGAAAACTGCACATCCTGGTCAACAATGCGGGCATCGACCTGACCGGCCCGGTGGCGGAAACCTCGCTGGAGGGCTGGCGCCGGATCATGAGCATCAACGTCGACGGCGTGTTCCTCGGCGTGCGGACTTTCGTGCCGCTGATGGCCGCGAGCGGGGCGGATTTCCGGGGCGGCGCCTCGATCATCAACGTCAGTTCGATCATGGGCCTGGTCGGCATGAGCGAGGTTTCGGGCTACAACGCCAGCAAGGGCGCGGTGCGGCTGTTCACCAAGTCCATCGCGCTGGAATTTGCCGAAAAGAAGATGCCGATCCGCGCGAATTCGCTGCATCCCGGCTTCGTTCTGACCCCGCTCCTCAAGGAAGGCTTCCAGCGCTGGGTCGACAAGGGCGTCGCCAGCAAGGCGCAGGATCTGGTCGATCTGATGTCCAGCAAGACCCCGATCGGACGGCTGGCGGACCCGGCGGAACTGGCCAGCGCGGTCTATTTCCTCGCGTCTTCGGACAGTTCGTACATGACCGGCGGCGAGCTTGTCGTCGATGGCGGCTGGACCGCGCAATAAGGCGCCCCGTCTCGGGGGGCTTCGACAAGCTCAGCCTGAGCGGAAATTGAAGCACGTTTTTCATATTCCGCTCAGGCTGAGCTTGTC
>NZ_BAAILP010000287.1:0-982 GCF_054589055.1 Novosphingobium sp. 11B
CAAGCTCAGCCTGAGCGGTTTTGAGAGCAGGTCTTTAAATTCCGCTCAGGCTGAGCTTGTCGAAGCCCCCGCCGGACGATGCTTTGCGATCCTCGGCTCCTGTTCTAAGAGACGCCCCACAATGCACCTGTCCACCGCCCTTTCCCGCATCGCCCCGTCGCAGACCACGGCGATGACCGACCGCGCCACCCAGCTTCGCGAAGCGGGGCGCGACATCATATCGCTTTCCGTGGGTGAGCCCGACTTCGCCACTCCGCCGCATGTGCTGGAGGCCGCCAAGGCCGCGCTCGACGGCGGCCAGACGAAATACACGCCGGTCGGCGGCACCTCGCGGCTCAAGCAGGCCGCCGCGCTGCACTTCGCGCGCGACCTCGGGATCGAGGTTCCCGTGTCGCAGGTGACCGTCAGCGCGGGCGGCAAGCAGGCGATCTTCCACGCCATGCTTGCAACCATCAGCGAGGGCGACGAGGTGATCGTCCCTGCTCCATGGTGGGTCAGCTACCCGGAAATCGTACGCTTCGCCGGCGGCAAGGTGGTCCCGCTGCACACCCACGCCAAGGACAACTTCCGCTTCACCCCGGCCGACCTCGAAGCGCAGATCGGGCCGAATACCTTGTGGGTGCTGCTCAACAGCCCCGGCAACCCGACCGGCGCCTGCCTGCCTGCGGAAACGCTGCTCGGCATCGGCGAAGTGCTGCGCCATCATCCGCGCGTGCTGGTGATGTCGGACGATATCTACGCGCCGATCAACTATACAGGCGGCCCGCATGCCACGCTGGCGAACCTGTGCCCGGACCTTGCCGATCGCATCTTGACCGTCTCGGGCGTCTCCAAGAGCCACGCGATGACGGGTTTCCGCATCGGCGTCGCCGCCGGGCCGGAGTGGCTCATCAAGGCGATGGAGCGACTGCAGTCGCACTCCTCGGGCAATCCCTGCTCGATCAGCCAGGCCGCCGCCGTCGCCGCCTTCGAAGGCCCGCCG
>NZ_BAAILP010000287.1:1082-5480 GCF_054589055.1 Novosphingobium sp. 11B
GATTTCCTCGGCCAGTGGTGCGAACGCTTCCGCGCCCGGCGCGATCTGGTGGTCTCGGCGATCAACGCGATCCCCGGCCTGTCGACGCCGGTGCCCGACGGCGCCTTCTACTGCATGGTCGATGCCGCGCCGCTGATGGAGCGCTTCGGTGACGACGCCAAGCTGGCGCTGCACCTGCTGGACCACGGCGTTGCGATCGTGCCGGCCTCGGCCTTCGGCGGCAACGGCGGCTTCCGCATCAGCTTCGCGGCGGACGAGGCGAAGCTGATAGAGGCCTGCAGGCGGATTGCCGAAGCGGTGGGTTGAGGTAAGGCCCACCCCCAACCCCTCCCGCAAGCGGGAGGGGAGACGAGAATATCACCCTCTCGCTTGCGGGAGGGTCGGGAGGCTTGGTCCGAAGGGCCTAGCCGGACGGGGTGGGCAAGTACCGCTCAAGACGAAAGAAACGATGATGCAACTCGAAATCCTCTTCGAAGACGGCGAAGCGCTCGTCATCGACAAGCCTGCGGGCCTTCCGCTCGACCGTCCCCGCGCGGGCGGCCAATGCCTGGAAGACCGGCTCGACGAACTCAAGCTCGGCTTTCACCGCGAACCCGCGCCGGTCCACCGCCTCGACCAGGACACCTCGGGCTGCCTGCTGCTGGCGCGCAACCCCAAGGCGCTCAAGCGTTTCTCCGCCGCTTTCGAGGAGCGCACGGTCGAAAAGCGTTACCTCGGCATCGTCGCGGGCGAAATCGCCGAAGACGAGGGCACGATCGCGCTCAACCTCTCCAAGGTCAGCACCGCGAAGGATGGCTGGCGCATGATCCCCGCGCGCAAGGGCAAGCCCGCCGTCACCCACTGGCGCAAGCTGGATACCCGCAACGGCCTCACCCTCGTCGAATTCCGCCCGGAAACCGGCCGCACCCACCAGATCCGCGTCCATGCCGCCTCGGGCCTCGGCTTCCCGCTGCTGGGCGATCCGGTCTACGGCACCAAGAGCGGCGCCCCGCGCACCATGCTTCACGCGGCAGGCCTGACGGTGCCGCGCGGCGGCGAGAAGGCGCCGATCGTCGCCGTAGCCCCCCTGCCCGCCGACTTCGCCGCTTTCGGCTTTGCGGACATCGCGTCCGAAGCCCCGTCCGAACCCGTGCCCGAATCTCCCGATGAATGAGCGATCTTGAGGCCACGATAGGCCGCGCGCAGGCGCTGGCGAGCGAGAGCTTCATCGCCTCCGCCGGTCCAGGCGGCCAGAACGTCAACAAAGTGGCGACGGCGGTGCAACTGCGCCTCGACGTCTATGCGCTGCGATTGATCCCGCCGGTCTTCGCGCGGCTGAAGGAACTGGCCGGCAGCCGCATGACCGCGCGCGGCGAACTGGTCTTCACCGCGCGCCGCTTCCGCACGCAGGAAGCCAACCGCGCCGACGCGCGCGAGCGGTTGGCCGAAATGCTCACCGAAGCACACAAGCTGCCCGAAAAACGCGCCAAGAGCCGCCTCAACCGCGTCGGCAAGGAGCAGCGCCTGAAAGGCAAGAAGCTGCGCGGCTCGGTCAAGGCCGGGCGCGGCAAAGTCAGCTTCGATTGATTACTGCGCAGCCTCGCTAGCCTGCGCCTCGGCAGGGGCGACGGCCTCCGCAGGCGGCCGCCGCTCATCCAGCATCGCTGCCGCCTCGTCGAGCGCGCGGGCCTCGCCCATCGTCACGCCGCCCGGACCGGGCGCGGTGTCGGACTTCGAGCAGGCGGCCAGTGCAAGCACGGCCATGGCGAGGCAGGCGGTTTTCATGCCCCGCTCATAGCCGCGAAGAGGTCAGGCGTCGATAACCCGGGTATGCGGATGATGCTTGTCGAGATGCTTGCGGATGATCTTGAGGTTGCGGCTGTTCGAGCGGAACAGGAAGTCGAACAGGTCGCCCGCCACGGGGATCGCACCGACCAGCGTATCGAACCCGACATTGGCGGTCATGCGCGCCAGCTGCCATTTCGACATGCCGAGATTACGCGCCTCCCACACGATGTAGAGGCCCATGGCGGCCGCGATCAGGTCACCTGCGACCGGCACCAGTCCGATCACGGCGTCAAGGCCGACCTCCCGGCGGATGCCCGGTACGACGAAGGCACGCTCCAGCACGCGTTCCAGCGCCTCTACCCGGCGGCGGATCGAAACGGGATCGTTGCCGAGCGGAACCTCGAAGTCCATGCGCCGTGCCGATTGCGTAACCACGTGTCTACCCGCCTCTTGTCGAACAGCGGCCTCGGGTGCCGCAGACTGCTATTTGGGAAGCCAGGCCAGCGGCATCAAGGGATGCCAGCCCCAGGGGTTCGCCGAGAACCCGTCCACACTTCCGCGAACCAGCGACCAGCGGATCGGCGTGCCGAAGGGAATGAAGACGTTGGCGCCGGTCAGTTCGGCCTCGGCCTCGGTCAGCAGCGCGGCGCGCTCTGCGGGGGTGGAAGCCGCCCCGGCCTCGGCCACCCGCGCATCGGCCTCCTGCGAGCAGAGCCCGCGGCGCGCATGACAGGACAGGCGGTTGAGATACCACGCCGCGCGCGGATAACGGGCGACGTCGTCGATCAGCGCGAGGTCGGCCCTGTCCACGTCTTTCGCCCGGTCCAGCCCGACCCCGATCGCCGCGAAATCCCCTGCGAGCCGATTGAACAGGACGGTGGCGCCCACGCCTTCGGGCAGCCAGAGGCTCAGGCGAAGGCGAGGCGTCCCCGATGCGGGCACCGATGCGGCCACCGATGCGGAATGCTGTTCCGCCGGCGGTTGCCACGCCCTCACGCGTGCAGCGGCGACAGCGCGGCGCTGTTCGAGAGTCTGCTCGCCCCAGCGTTCGCCGATGGTGCCGAGATCGCCATCGAGGCTGGGCGTGACGATGCGCGTGGTCGCGGCCCAGCCGCCGACGCCGAAGGGCGAGATCAGTCCCTCCCGGTCGACCGCCATGGCCAGCGCCTCGCGGTTGGCGGGCTCGGACAGGAAGCCCTTGTCGTTCATCACCTGCAGCCCGAACAGGCCGACCACCGGATCGAGCTGGATCGTCCCGCGCAGGATGCCGACCGAGCGGGTCTGCAGGAAATCCTGGATGCGTCCGCCGAGCACGAGATCGACGCTGCCGTCGTTGAAAGCCGCCACCGCCTGCGCGCCCGGCAGCGCGCGCAAGTGGATCTGCCGCGTGCGCTCCGCCCACTTGTCGATCGGCGGCATCCCCAGCTTCGCCGGATCGATCGCGCTGAGCGTCGCCATGCTGCCCGCGCGCGTCACACTCATCGGGCCGGTGCCCCGGCCCTTGCGGTAGAGGCCCAGTTCCGGCTGCGCCAGCAGCTGGAGCAGATAGGGCGTCGGCCGCGCGAGGCGGATCTCGATCACGCGCCCGGTCATCGCGCGTACTTCGTCTATGCCTGACAGATCATGCGCCAAAGGCCCGTCATCGAGCGCCTTGAGCGCGGCATTGATCGCCCGGCGCGCCGAATCGGCAGTGATCGGCTCGCCGGTGGCCCAGTTGCCGTCGCGCAGACGGAAGATGTAGCTCTGTCCGTCGTCGGTGACGATCCAGCGATCCGCGAGCGCCGGGATCACCCGCCCCGCATCGTCGAAGGCGACCAGCCCCTCCACCGTCGAGGCGCGGACCAGTACGGCTCCGGCCGAGAGATCGGAACTTTCGGAGAAGGGATCGCCGGGCTGCCCGACCACTGCGACGCCCAGCGCCGAGTTATCGTAGCCGCTGCAGGAGGCGAGCGTGAAGGCGGCCGCAACGGCCAGCACCCGCGAGGCTTGGCGCTTGGACAGCATGGAACAGGGAGTAGCCGATTTCCCGCGCCTCGCAACCGGCGCGCGGGATTTTTCCGCTTTCCCTCTCAGATCTTGCGCAGGAGCGTCGCGTCGGTCGTCGGGGCCTGGTAGTTGCGCAAGTAATCGGGGGTCATATGCTCGACCTGCCCGGCCTGGCCGGCCTGCGCGCGGGCGAGGCGCGGATCGATGTCCTCGCGGAAAGCGACGCCGAAGCGGCTTTCCTGCACCCAGGCGACCGAGCCTTCGACCCAGCCGATATTGCGGATGTTGACCGAGACGACGGTACCGCGCACGACGCGCACGTTGCCTTCGCCCATCATGCCGCCGGCCGAGAGGTTGCGCACCTTGATCCGGAAATCGCCGTCGAGACCGTCCACGCGAAGGTCAGCCATGAGGAACAGGCTGTCGCGCGCAATCTGCCGATTTTCACCTTGGTTCATGCGATCTTCGTCCGGGGCGTTTCAAAATGCACGTCACGATCGTGCCGCCAATGCGCGGCAAACTACCGTGCTTTGGCCCGTATTCCTAGCCGCCATTGGCAAACAAAGGCTTAATGTCCCGGCTCCGGACAGAGTCGGAGCCGGGTCTTGACCTAATTTGTCGGAATCGCGGCACCGGGCCGGTGCC
>NZ_BAAILP010000287.1:5600-49220 GCF_054589055.1 Novosphingobium sp. 11B
GCGGCGCTCGTGCGCTTCCTGCGCCTCGACGGTCATGGTCGCGATCGGACGCGCTTCGAGACGACCGAGGCCGATCGGCTCGCCGGTGACCTCGCAGTAGCCGTATTCGCCTTCCTCGATGCGGCGCATGGCCGAATCGATCTTGGCGATCAGCTTGCGCTGGCGGTCGCGGGTGCGCAGTTCGATACCCCAGTCGGTCTCGCTCGAGGCACGATCGTTGAGGTCGGGTTCGCGAATCGGGCCGTCCTGCAACTGCTGCAGCGTGCCTGCTGCCGCATCGAGGATCGACTTTTTCCATGCCAGAAGCAGCCGCCGGAAATAATCCTGCTGTGCCTCATTCATGTATTCTTCGTCAGGTTCGGAAATGTAGGCGCCGCCAATTGCACGCTTTGCCTTGGCGAGTACATCAATTTCGTCAGCTAGGGCCGTTGCCATCCAGAGAAACTCCGCAGTGCTTCCACAGATCGCCAACGCCCTGCAGCCCCGAATTTTTTCCGGTAACCGTACAACGATCCGCAGTTGAGGCGGCCTATAATTCCGCACTCTTGACCGCACAAGCGTATATCCGTGGCGATCCACAAAATTCTTAACGCCGTCTCCGGGTGACACAAAGTTAATCCGCAGGCGGGACCTGCTCGCAGTCGCCGTTAACCATTTCTTGATCGCCGTCGGACAGATTGGCCAAATCGAACGCAGGGGCCATTTGCAAACGATTGAGGTCCACGCGGTCACAACCCTTTTTGAAGGCACGGGGATTACGATGGAAACTGTCTGGATTAACCAGGATCTCGCCACGCCGGCCGCCGCGAACGACTTCGCAGGCGACATGGTCATCGCCGAGGCGCTGTCCGCCGCCGCGCAGGGCGATGCTTCGGCTTATTTCGATCTCGGTGTCGCATTCTCGACCGGCAGCCACGGCGCCCCTTGCGACCTCATCGAAGCGCACAAGTGGTTCAACCTCGCCGCCGTGGGCGGGCACGAGGAAGCCACCGTCTGCCGCGCTGAAGTCGCCGACGACATGACAGCCCGTGAAATCGCCGAAGCCCAGCGCCGCGCGCGCCAGTGGCTGGGCGCGACGGTCCGCAAGGCTGCCTGAGCTAGGCCTTGCGGAAGGGCGAATGCCCGCCTAGCCGGAGCTGGTCGATGGCGATCCCTGCCCGCTCCTGCTCGAGATAGTCGGCAATCGCGGCCCGCAGACCATCATGGACGATGTAGTGCGCCGAGATCGTGCGCACCGGCTCGTATCCTCGCGCCAGCTTGTGCCCGCCCTGCGCGCCCGCTTCGACACGGCCCAGGCCCAGCCGGATCGCGGCATCGATCGCCTGATAGTAGCACAGTTCGAAGTGCAGGAACGGCTTGTCGACGACGGCGCCCCAGTAGCGTCCGTACAGCGCCTCATCGCCGATGAAGTTCAGCGCGCCGGCGACGGGCTGCCCGTCGATGAAGGCCAGCACCATCAGGATGCGATCGGCCATCGTCTCGCCCAGCAGGCTGAACGCCTCACGCGTGAGATAGGGACGGCCCCATTTGCGCGCGCCGGTGTCCTGGTAGAAATCCCAGAACGCTTCCCAGTGCGTCTCGGTGATCTCATCGCCTGACAGAGCGCGAATCTCGACGCCCTCCTGCGCTTTCTCGCGCTCCTTGCGCAGGTCCTTGCGCTTGCGGGACGACAGTTGCCCGAGGAAATCGTCGAAAGTCGCGTAGCCGCGATTCTCCCAATGAAACTGAATGTCCTCGCGCAGCAGCCATCCGGCCTTCTGGAACACGGGGACCTGCGCCGGTTCGATGAAGGTCGCGTGGGCGGAGGAGAGGCCATTGTCACGGCACAGCGTCTCCGCCGCGCGCAGTAGCGGCAGCATGAGTTCGGGATGCGGTGTCAGCAGGCGCGGGCCGGTGGCCGGGGTGAAAGGCACCGCAATCTGCAGCTTCGGATAGTACGAGCCGCCGGCCCGGTGCCAGGCATCGGCCCAGGCATGGTCGAAGACGTACTCGCCCTGCGAGTGCTCCTTCAGGTAGGCCGGAAGCGCGGCGGCGAGGCTGCCGTCAGGACCGTCGATCACCAGCGGTAATGGCGTCCAGCCGCTGCGGCCGCCGACGCTGCCCGATTCCTCCATCGCAGTGAGGAAGGCGTGAGCGACGAAGGGATTCGCCCCATCGGTCAGCGCATCCCACTGATCGGCGGGCAGATCACCCACGGCGCCGAGCAGACGGGCGGTGAAGGCGCCCTCGCTCACGCGTCCCCTTCGCGAATCTCAAAAATGGCCGCGTCGGCGTAAGCGGCGGCGCGCTCGTCGTGCTCGGGCTCGCGCACGGTCCAGGTCGCGACGGGGAGGCCCCGGCCTCGCTGCGCGGCAGCGAAGCGGCTCGGCAGATCGCGCACGTCGTAGGCGAGGAAATCGGGCCGGGCATGCCACAGCGACAGGCGGCGGCGGATCTTGCCGGGCAGCGCCCGGTCCTCGCCCTCGGAAACGATGAGGCCGCGCACCGTGTGCGGCGAATGGCGCCAGTACCAGCGCGATACGCGCGGGTCGAAGCTCATGACCGCGTGGTTGCCGGTATAACCCTCCAGCACCCGGCGCACCGCCAGGCACAGCGCGGCGATGCGAACCTTGCGGTCGGACTTGATCTCGATGAGCACCGGGACCTTGCCGCCGACTTGCGCCAGAACCTGCCGCAGGGTCGGGATGGTCTCTGCCGTGCCCGTCAAAGTTATGGTGCCCAGCTGCGCCGCGCTGCGGCGCTCGGTGGGGCCGCTCTCGCCGGTCAGGCGATCGAGCGTATCGTCATGGAAGACGACCGGTTGCCCATCGCCGGAACGCTGCACGTCCAGTTCGATGCCGTTGCCTGCCGCGATGGCCCTGGCGAAGGCCGCGCGCGAGTTTTCCGGCACGCCGCTGCCGTGTAGCCCCCGATGGGCATAGTCCTGCGCCCCGATCCACGCGACCTTGCGCGGATCGGGTGCAGGCGCACGCCAGCGATCAAGCAGGGCGAACGGCAACGATGGCGTCCACTTCGACGGCGGCGCCCAGCGGCAGCACCGGCACGCCGACCGCGCTGCGCGCATGCTTGCCGGCATCGCCGAACACCGCGACCATCAGCTCGGAGGCGCCGTTGATGACCTTGGGCTGGTCGGTGAAATCGCCGGTGGAATTGACGAAACCGCCCAGCTTGACGATCCGCTCCACCCGGTCGAGCGAGCCGAGCGCGGCTTTCAGCTGCGCCAGGATCATCACGCCGCAGGCCTGTGCTGCTTCGGTGCCCGCCTCGATGGAGACATCCTCGCCCAGACGGCCGGTGACGAGCTTGCCATCGACGAAAGGCAACTGGCCGGAAACGTGGGCCAGGCCACCCGCCTCGACCACGGCAACGTACGCGGCAACCGGGGCCGCCGCCGCAGGCAGGGTCAGGCCGAGTTCGGCGAGACGGTCATCAATCTTGCTCATGGAATTCCTCTTCTTCGCGGGTCAGGCTGGGGGCCGTAAGATTGGTCAGCAGCCAGGGGAGCGCGGTCTTCCAGTCATCGATCCGCGCGTGGGCGTGGCCGAGCTGGAGAGCGCACTTGATGTTGGGGGCGATCTTCGGTTCACCGCACAAGTGCAGTCGGCGAACATGGGGGGAAACCTCGAAGACCGAGCCATGATGCTGCGACAGGTCGTCGATGAAGACCGCACGGCTGGGCTGGTACTCGTCGAGGATCGCCTGGAGCGCCGGGCCTTTCGGTCCCTGATTGGTGAAGACGCGCAGCGGCATGCCGTGTTCGATCAGCTGCGCCTCGCGCGCCTCGCGGCGGAAATCCATGAGGTTGGTGAGGACCACCACGTCGGCGTGCTCGCGGATCGCGGCGATCGCATCGACGGCGCCTTCGATCGGCGTCTGGCGGTGCATCTGCGAATCGAAGAAGCCGTTGAGCAGCGTCCACATCTCCGCCTGTTCCAGCGGCGTGTCGCTGCCGATCCGGCGCATCGACTTGTAGAACTCGCCGTTCTCGATATCGAAATGGACGCCTTCTTCCTCGGCCAGCCAGTCGCGGAAGTGCTTTATCATGTGGAGCAGCACTTCGTCGCAGTCGGTGATGAGCAGCGGTTTTGTCATGCGCCCAGCTTCCTTTGTGCGGCAACCAGCGTCTCGGGCTGAACGCCCAGCGCGTCGGCCGCGCCCAGCAGGTCCGGCTCGTGCGCGCACAGGAAATCCATCACCGCACCCAGCGTGGAGGGCTCACCCAGCGAGGCGCGCAGTTCCTCCGGCGTCAGGCCGGTGAGCGACAGGAAACGCTCGGCACGGTCCTGATCGCTCAGCACCCAGCCGAGGGCGTTCAGGGCCAGCGCCTGCGGATCGGATGGGGATGAGGGCTCTCGAAGAATTGTCAGTCTCACTCGGACGGAATAGACGGGGTATATTACCCCAGATGGTCATCAGGGCGTCGAATGGCAAAGCGAATCCTCGTTGTCGAGGACAACGATCTCAACCGGAAGCTGTTTTGCGATGTGCTCCGCAGTCAGGGCTACGCGGTGGAGCCGTGCGCCGATGGCCTCGATGCGCTCGACAAGGCGCGGCAATTCGTGCCGAATCTCGTCATCATGGACATCCAGCTACCCAATGTCTCAGGGTTGGACCTGATCGAGGCGGCGAAGAAGGACCCCGTCCTGCGCACGATTCCCGTACTCGCGGTGACCGCTTACGCCGGCAAGGGCGACGAGGAACGCATCCGCGAGGCAGGCGCCGAAGGCTATCTGGCGAAGCCGGTCTCGATCGGCCCGTTCATGCAGGCGGTACGGGCGCTGCTGTAAGCGCGCCCTTGACATGTTACACCCGCGCCGCTTTTGCGCCGCAATTCCCGGCCAGAGAGCCGCCCGACGCTTTCGGAGTTAGATACCCATGGACCGCGCAGAGACTTCGGCCCGCATCGCCGCGCTGATCGAGCCCTTCAACAAGAAGGGCGTCGAAGTGACCGATGCCACCCGTTTCACCGACGACCTGGAATTCGACAGCCTGACGGTGATGGACTTCGTCGCCGCCATCGAGGACGAGTTCGACATCATCATCTCGATGAATGCCCAGGCCGAGATCGAGAACTACGGCCAGCTCGTCGATGCCGTGGTCAAGCTCAAGGGCTGAACGCGATGACCGAGACCGTTGAAAGCACCGATCTTTTCAGCAAGTTCGACCCGCTCATCAAGATGCGCAGCGACCTGCTCGCCACCGGCGTGACCGATCCGTTCGGGCTGGTCATGGAGCGTGTCATCTCCCCCACCGTCGCCCTGTGCAACGGGCGCGAAACGATTCTGCTGGGCACGTACAACTACATGGGCATGACCTTCGACCCCGACGTGATCGCGGCGGGCAAGCAGGCGCTCGACGACTTCGGTTCCGGCACGACCGGCAGCCGGGTACTCAACGGCACCTACGCAGGCCATAAGGCGGTAGAAGAGGCGCTTTGCGACTTCTACGCCATGGACCACGCGATGGTGTTCTCGACCGGCTACCAGGCCAACCTCGGGATCATCTCGACCATCGCCGGCAAGGGCGATTACATCGTCCTCGACATCGACAGCCACGCCTCGATCTGGGACGGCTGCAAGATGGGCGACGCCGAAGTCGTGCCCTTCAAGCACAACGACATCGAGGCGATGGAAAAGCGCCT
Organism: Novosphingobium sp. 11B; assembly: GCF_054589055.1. Lineage (NCBI taxonomy): Bacteria > Pseudomonadati > Pseudomonadota > Alphaproteobacteria > Sphingomonadales > Sphingomonadaceae > Novosphingobium > Novosphingobium sp. 11B. The sequence goes on from NZ_BAAILP010000287.1 coordinate 11,242, forward strand.
CAAGCGCATTCCCGAGGGTGCCGGCAAGCTGGTGATCCTCGAGGGCGTCTACTCGATGCTGGGCGATATCGCCCCGCTCAAGGCAATGATCGCGGTCGCCAAGAAGTACGGCGCGATGGTGCTGGTCGACGAGGCGCACTCGATGGGCTTCATCGGCCCCAACGGACGCGGCGTGGCCGAGGAGCAGGGCTGCCTCGATGACGTCGATTTCGTGATCGGCACCTTCTCCAAGTCGGTCGGCACCGTCGGCGGCTTCTGCGTCTCGAACCATCCCAAGTTCGAGATCATGCGCCTGGTCTGCCGCCCCTACGTGTTCACCGCCAGCCTGCCGCCGAGCGTCGTCGCCACCGCGACCACCTCGATTCGCAAGCTGATGACCGCCGCCGACAAGCGCGCCCACCTGTGGGACAGCTCGCGCACGCTGCACAAGGGCCTGACCGACGCGGGCTTCCAGCTCGGCACCACCGAACCGCAGAGCGCGATCATCTCGGTCATCATGCCCGATCTGGAGCGCGGCGCGATGATGTGGGAAGCGCTGCTGCACGAGGGCCTCTACGTGAACCTCGCGCGTCCGCCGGCGACGCCTGCGAACATGACGCTGCTGCGCTGCTCGCTCTGCGCCGAGCATTCGGCCGAACAGGTCCAGCAGATCATCGGCATGTTCACGCGGGCCGGGACGGCGGTGGGCATCATCGGCTGACCTCGCCGGCCGCGACAGGCCCGGACATCCAAAGGCGCGCCAGAGCAACGGCGCGCCTTTTTTTGTCCTTTATTTGTCTCAAGCAGACCGTGCTTGCCTGCCTGTCCAAAGTATATTCTAACCGGGTACTACGAAAAACGGGGCTATTACAGAATGTTAACAGGTATGACCCGCGGCGCATCGCGTCGCGGCATGACGATCGTCGCGACTTCGATGCTGGCGCTCGCCCTCGCGGCTTGTGGCGGCAGCGGCGGTAGCGGCGGCACGGGTTCGGCCAACACCGCCCCCGCCTTCTCGTCTGCTGCAACAGGCACTGTCGCCGAAAACACGACCGGCGTCGCCTATCAGGCAAGCGCCAGCGATGCGCAGGGCGATGCGGTCACTTACACGATCTCCGGCGGGGCCGACGCGGCGGCCTTCGCGATCGCATCGGGCGGGGCGCTCAGCTTCGTCGCCGCGCCCAATTACGACCTGCCGGCCGACGCCGACGGCGACAATGTCTATCACGTCACGCTGCAGGCCAGCGACGGCAAGGCGAGCAGCACGCTCGGCGTCGCCATCACCGTCACCAACGACCGGGAAGGCATTCGTGTCGAGCGGATCGCCACCGGGCTCGCCGATCCGGTCGGCATCGCCAGCCTCGGCGTCGACGGCAATGTCGCGGTGGCGCTCAGGGCCAACGCGATCATGCGGATCGACGGTCGCACCGGGGCGCAGTCCACCTATTATTCCTTCTTTCCCCACATCACGTCGCCGATTTCGGCAGTCTCTCTGCTGGGCATCGCCCGCGCCCGTTCCGAGGGATCACGCGAATCGATCTTCGTCCTGGGAACCCAGTTCGGACGCGCCTGGGTCGCCTGCCTGAGTTGCACGTATTTTTCTCTCGCAGACCTCGTTCCCGACAGCCAAGCTGCCAACCTCGCCATCGGCAAGGGCGCGGATGGCAACGCTTACGTCGCGATCGGCGATCCGGACGGCACCTCCGCGCAGGATGCGTCATCACCGCTGGGCAAACTGGTGCGCTTCGTTCCCTTCCCTTTGAGCTACGACCCTTATTCGGGTGCATCGGTCCCGATGGATTACTACACCCGCACGGTGGCGGGCAGCGGCCTGCGCGCGCCTGCCGGTGTCGCGGCGCTGCCCGATGGCCGCATGATCGTGTCCGACCGGGGCGGCACCGACTTCGACGAACTTTCCCTGACGGCCGACCTCGGCGCCCCGAATTTCGGCTGGCCCTATTTCGAAGGCACGAAGGAGAAGCGGGCCGGAGGCGCCGGGCTGGCCGGGCTCGTCACCCCGTCGCTGGTCGTCCCCCTCGGCACGGAGCCGCGACAGAGCCGCGGGATCGTCGGCGGGGTGGCCTATACCGGGTCGATCCCCGGCATCGCCAATCACTACGTCTTTTCGGACAAAGGCGGCCGGATCTGGTCCATCCCGCTGGCCCGCCTTTCGGGCACCGGCACGCTGCAGGCCTCCGCACTGGAACTGCGCAGCGAGGACTTCATGCCGGACGCGGGCACGATCGACCGGCCGGTAGGCATGGCCATCGACGCGGACGGCACGCTCTACATCCTCGACGGTGATGGTGAACTGTTCCGGGTCGTACCGACCGGCACCGTCAAAATCGACGTTACCACGCCGCCCGCGTCGTGACGCCCGGCGGGCCCGGCCACAGTGCTGCCTGTGACCGGGTCCGCTTGTCAGGCGCTGTGAATGGCCACGTAGTCCAGGAAAGCCGTCATCCAGCCGCCAAGGAAGTCCGCCGACTGCGCGCCCACGGTGCCGTCCTCGTTCAGCAGGCCCTCCTTCCACTGCAGGAACGCCTCGGGCGCGCCCAGCGTCGGCATATCGAGATAGGCCAGCACGTTGCGCAAGTGCTGCTGCGCCAGCGCCGTGCCGATCGCGCCAACCGACACGCCGATCACACCCGCAGGCTTGCCCGCCCAGGCGCTCTGCCCATAAGGCCGCGAGGCATTGTCGATCGCGTTCTTGAGTACGCCCGGCATCGAGCGGTTGTATTCCGGCGTCACGAACATCACCCCGTCCGAACCTGAAACCAGCGCCTTCAGCGCCTTGACGCTTTCGGCCTGGTCATCGTCGTCGTCCTGATCGTAGAGCGGCAGCGCGCCGATGTCGGCGAAGGTGAAATCATGCCCCTCGGCGGCAGGCAGGCGAATCAGCGCCTCGGCCAGTTTGCGGTTGAACGATTCGGCGCGCAGGCTGCCGACGACGACGGCGATCTTGGACATGGCTGTCTCCTCTTGCGGATGCGCCGGGTATCCACCCGCAGCATGTCAGGAGCAAGACCCCGTCAATGGCCAGTCTATCAGTGGATCGAGATGATCCCGTCCACCGCACGCCATTCCTGCGGCCCGATCAGGTGATTGTGGGCGATACGCACCGAATGAAGCGGACCTTCAATCTCGCGCGTCCAGTAATCGAGGAAGCCCTTGAGCACGGGAAAGCGCGGTGCCACGTCGTATTGCTGAAAGGCGAAAAGCTGCAGGAAGCGGGGATGGTCGGGCAGGAAATAGTGAATCTCGACAGTCGTGAGGCCATAGCCCGCTAGCTGCCTGAGAAAATCCGCGGAAGCCTGAGAATCCACAAGACCACGAAAATCCGACGAAGCTCCAACCGGTCGACCAGCCATAGACCTCCTTCCGGCACCGCTACCTTGCGGTGCAGCAATCGCAGGATGACATAACGGTTACGGCAGTCAAGCGCTTGTAGAGGAGCGGAAAATCCCGGTGGCTTGAAGATTTACCCTCATTGGGCATCGTGCTCCCGGTCGAACGCGGTGCGGCTCGCCTCGATCGCCGGACGTGCCCGGGCGGCCCAGGCGCCCAGCGCCTGCACCGGGCCTGCGAGCGACCGACCAAGGTCGCTCAGCGCATATTCCACCCGTACCGGCACACCGACATGGACGGTACGCTCGACCAGTCCGTCCCGCTCCAGCGCGCGCAGATTGCGCGAGAGCATCTGCTGCGACACGCCCCGGATCGCGCGCTTCAACTCGTTGAAGTGCAGCGGCGCCTCGAGCAGCGTCATCACCACCAGCATCGACCACTTGTCCCCGACCCGTGCAAGAATGTCGCCGACGAGGCGGCAGTCCTTGCCGTTGGGGTCGTGGACGATCGCTTCCTGCGGGGCGGCGGCAGGCCGGTCAGCTTCGTCGAACGTAGTCAGCTTCATGGTACCAGGTCCCGAAAATATGCGCTCTTGGCGCGATCATTCCAGCAACATAGCTAGACCTGGTCACATTTCCAGACTGAGGCACCCTCCCATGAAGCTTCTCCACCTCGATTCCAGCATTCTCGGCGACAATTCGGCCAGCCGCGCCATTTCCGCCGCCATCGTATCCTCGCTGACCAAGGCCGATCCCTCGCTCGAAGTCACCTACCGCGACCTCGCCGCCGAGCCGCTGGCGCACCTGACCCTCGACGTCCTCGGCAACCCCGAGGGAACGCCCGAACTGGCGCAGTTCCTCGACGCCGACGTGGTGGTGATCGGCGCGGGATTCTACAACTTCTCGATCCCCAGCCAGCTCAAGGCCTGGATCGACCGCATCGCCATCGCCGGCAAGACCTTCCGCTATACCGCCGAAGGCCCCGTGGGCCTCGCCGGCGACAAGAAGGTCTACGTCGCGCTCGCCCGCGGCGGCTACTACGGCGAGGGCCAGCCTGCCGCCGCCTTCGAGCACGCAGAGAGCTACCTGCGCGCGGTGCTCGGCTTCATCGGCGTGACCGAGCCGACTTTCGTGCTGGCCGAAGGCATCGCCATCGACGCCGACACCCGCGCGAAGTCGGTCGCTGCCGCGATCGAGGAAGCGGGTTCGCTGGCCGTCGCGGCCTGACAGAGCCCACCCCGCTGCGACTAGGACCCGCGGTCCAAGTCTCGCTCCCCTCCCGCAAGCGGGAGGGGTAGCCCAGCGCTTTTCTTCCCCCCTCTCGCTTGCGGGAGGGGGCGGGGGTGGACCTTCCTTCCCGTCCCACGCGCATTCCATCTGGAAATCGCCGCAAACCCTTGGTAATCCGGCGACACCATGACCAACGCGCCCGAAACCGTATTCACCGATTCCCACCGCGTCTCCTGCGACGGGGCCACCGACATTCCCGGCGGAGCCGCGCTCGGCCATCCCCGCGTCTGGCTCGAAATCGACGAGAAGGGCTATGTCGAATGCGGCTACTGCGACCGCCGCTTCGTGCTCAAGGGCGGGGTTGCCGACAACGGGGCAAACCAGCAGGCCGCCTGATCCCTTCGCGGTTCTTGTCTTTCGCGCGGGGATAATGCTGCCTATATCGGCGGCATGACCATGACCGACCCGCGCTCGCTGCTCTACACCCAGCTCTCGCCCGAAGAGGCACAGGCGCTCGCCGCCGAGACGCTCAAGTCCTGCGAGGATGGCGAACTGTTCATGCAGTTCGTCGCCAGCGAGGCGTTCGGCTTCGACGACGGCCGCCTCAAGACCGCCGACTATTCGCGCGACGCGGGCTTCGGCCTGCGCGGCGTCTCGGGCGAGATGACCGGCTTCGCCCATGCCAATGAGATTTCCGCCGCCGCCATCCGCCGCGCGGGCGAGACGCTGCGCCTGCTCGATCCCGCCACCGGCATCCGCCCGGCCGCCCCGCAGCGCACCAACGCCAAGCTTTACACCGACGTCTCCCCGCTCGACCTCGTGCCCTTCGCCGAGAAGGTGCGCCTGCTGGAGATGATCGACGCCGCCGCCCGCGCCCGCGACCCGCGCGTGGCGCAAGTCAGCGCCAGCCTGTCGGGCTCGTGGTCGGTGGTCGAGATCGTCCGCCCCGATGGCTACATCGCCACCGACGTGCGCCCGCTGGTGCGCCTCAACGTCTCGATCGTGGCGGAGAGCAACGGGCGGCGCGAAACCGGCTCGTTCGGCATGGGCGGCCGCTTCCTCTACGACGACCTGTTCAAGCCCGAGAACTGGAATGAGGGCATCGACACCGCCCTCGCCACCGCGCTGGTGAACCTCGAAAGCATCGACGCCCCCGCCGGTGAGTTCCCCGTGCTGCTCGGCCCCGGCTGGCCCGGCGTGATCCTGCACGAGGCGATCGGTCACGGGCTCGAAGGCGACTTCAACCGCAAGGGCACCTCGGCCTTCTCCGGCCGCATCGGCGAGCGGGTGGCGGCGCCCGGCGTCACCATCGTCGATGACGGCTCGATCCCGAACCGCCGCGGCTCGCTCACCATCGACGACGAGGGCACCCCCACGCGCGAGACCGTGCTTATCGAGGACGGCATCCTCAAGGGCTACATGCAGGACCGCCTCAACGCCCGCTTGATGGGCGTCGAGCCCACCGGTAACGGCCGCCGCGAGAACTACGCCCATGCCCCGCAGGTGCGCATGACCAACACTTTCATGAAGGCCGGCAACGACAATCCGGAAGAACTGCTCGCTGGCATGAAGAAGGGCATCTTCGCCAAGAACTTCGGCGGCGGCCAGGTCGACATCGTCTCGGGCAAGTTCGTGTTCTCCTGCACCGAGGCCTACATGGTCGAGAACGGCAAGCTGGGCGCTCCGATCAAGGGCGCGACGCTGATCGGCGACGGCCCCTCGGTGCTCACCAAGGTCAAGGGCATCGGCAACGACCTCGAACTCGACCGCGGCGTCGGCGTGTGCGGCAAGGGCGGCCAGAGCGTGCCCGCCGGTGTCGGCCAGCCCACCCTGCTGATCGAGGGACTGACGGTGGGCGGCACCGCCTGAGCCGAAGTATGGTCGCCGGGCTTCGACAAGCTCAACCTGAGCGGGTTTGAGAGGATTACATTACTCCCGCTCACCCTGAGCCTGTCGAAGGGCGCAAACAGTCAGCCCAAGTTCAGACGAATCGTGCTACACACAAGATCAACGCGGGGTGCGTTAACTGAGGAAGAAGGCCATGAAGACGCTTGCGATCTGCGCGACACTCGCTGTCGCTTCGCTGCTCGCCATGCCTGCCGCCGAGGCCCGCACCAAGCTGACCGGTGAGCAACAGCTCGCCAAGATGCTAGACGGGCGCGAAGCCGGCAAGCCGGTGAGTTGCATCCCCTATTCGCAGACCCAGAACACGACCGTGATCGACAAGACCGCGATCGTCTACCGGGTCGGCAGTACACTTTATGTCAACCGGCCGACCAACGTGGATCGGCTGGACGATGACGATGTCATGGTGACCAGGCTGTACACCTCGCAGCTGTGCCGCCTCGACACCGTGCAACTGCATGACCGCAATGCCAATTTCATGTGGAATGGCTTCGTCGGCCTGCAGGATTTCGTCCCTTATAAGAAGGTCGCATCGGCCAACTGAGCCTGAGCGGTCGCACGAAGAAGGCGGTCGGGGATTTCCCCGACCGTTTTCTTCGTTTTTGCTGCATCGCAGCGACTATCCGAACGGGTTAGCCACTCCGATACGGTTGTCCTGCCGCGCCAAGTCTGAAAACCTCCTCATGTACCGAGATCAAATCGATCTCGTCACCGTGGAGGATTCGGGCCGTGCAGGACCCCACCCACCCGCAGGCCCTGACGCCTCTCAAGCGCGCGGCCGTCTACGCAAGCGTCATCTTGACCCTCGTGGGCATAGTCGATGCCTTGCACAATATCCCGGTGGTATCCGGCTGCGCCTTCTACGGCGACTGCGAGAGGGAATCGTTCCGCGATCCTCCCGGTAAACTCGGCAAGGACGTCCCGTGAGCGGCGAGGTGCCGGCGCTGGTCGTCTACGATGGCGAGTGCATCTTCTGCCAGAACTACGTGCGCATGCTCAGGCTGCGCGACAGCGTCGGCCCCGTCGAACTCGTCGATGCGCGCAGCGACGACCCGCGCGTGGCCGCGATCGCGGCGCAAGGCTTCGACCTCGACCACGGCATGGTCTTCTCCTACCGCGAACGGATTTACCACGGCTCCGACGCTGTGCATGCGCTGGCGCTGCTGGCGTCGCCCTCCAGCCTGTTCAACCGCATGAATGCCCTGCTTTTTTCCCGCCCCTCCATTGCCCGGCTCAGCTATCCCTGGCTGAAGGCGGGGCGAAGGGCGACCCTGTGGCTGCGCGGGCGCAAGCGCATCGCACAGTCCCCTGCCGCCGGGGACTGACCGGCACCTAACGACACCGAGGGGAAACTTATGTCGTCGGCACCAGGCACTCCGCTTTTCCGCCCGATCGCGTGGCGCAGCCTATCGCAGGGCGCAGCAACGCCCACATTCGACGGCCTGACCGCCGTAGCCCCTTGCTGGGGCGTCGCGGCACTGTTCAGCATCGTCGGCGATCCCTGGGGCCTGACCGGGCGCGAAGGCGCGCTCTATATGCTGCTGGCATGGTCGGTCGTGGCCACCAGCGTGATGACGATCCTGTTCCCGCGCAAGACTTACGCCTTCGTCGCCCTCGCCGCCTGCACAGTCCTGCTCTACGCACTGCGTCTGCCCGTCGCATCCAACAACAAGACGATCACCACGATGTTCGACTTGTGCATCCTGCTCAGCGGTACAGTGCTGGCCGCGCAGGGGAAACTGACCCGCGAGCGCCTTTACGAGTCCCTGCGCACCCCGGCGCGACTGATCCTCGCGACGATGTATTTCTACGGGATCTTCCATAAGATAAATACTGACTTCCTCGATCCCACCGTCAGTTGCGCGGTTGGTCTCTACAAGCCGCTGGCCGAGCCGTTCGGGCTGGAGGACAACCTCGTCGGCCGTTACCTTGCGATCTGGTCGACGTTCGTGATCGAAGGCATCGCCATCGTCGCGCTGTTCTGGAAGCGGTGGTTCGCGATCGGCCTGACCAGCGCGCTGGTGTTCCACTATATCATTCCGATCTCGGCCTACAGCTGGTACATGGACTTCTCCAGCCTCGTCTTCGCGCTCTACATGCTGACGATGCCGCGCGAGGCCAGCGCGAAGATCTACGAGATCACCTGCCGTCATGTCGTGGAGCCGCTGCGCAGCCTGTTCGGCCGCATCGGCATTCTGGCGCCGATAGCCGCGCTTCTGGCGATCGCCACGCTGGTCGTGCTGCTGCTGGCGCTCGCGAACCCGGGCCGCCCCGCGCTCATGCTGCTGCACTCGATCTTCATCCTGACCTGGGCAGTGGTCGGCGGCGTGGCCATGACCGCGATGATCTACGCAGCGATGCTGTACCTGCCCTATCGCGGAGGAACCGCCGGTCGCAGTCCTTATGCTGCATGGAACTGGATCGTCCCGGTACTCTACTTCGTCAGTTGCCTGTCACCCTACCTCGGGCTCAAGACCGAAAGTTCGATCAACATGTTCAGCAACCTGCACACAGAAGGCGGCACCACCAACCACCTGCTGTTCTCGCGCCCGCCCTATCTGTTCGACTACCAGCGGGACGTGGTGCAGGTCGTCGCCTCGTCAAGCCCCTCGCTCACCCGCACGGCGAACGAGGGCCGGATGAACGTGCTGTTCTCGATCGAGGAATTCCTGCGCCGTCATCCCGACCAGTGGGTAACCTATATTCACGACGGCCAGTTGATCGAGCAGGCGACGGCCGCCAGCCTGACGCTGGAATCCGCGACCTGGCTCGAACGCAAGCTGCTCATCTTCAAGCAGGTCGACCCCAACCGGCCCAAGGTCTGCACGCACTAGGACCGGTCAGGAAGCCGACCCCCAGCCGATCGGACCGGGCTTGCCGCTTACTCCCACTCGATTATTTCCTAACATCCTAACCGATTGATTTTTAGGGAAAAAATATTTCTCGCCCAAAACTATACCGTCAGCGACACCGACAAAGAACAGCGCTTTTGAAATCATTGGACTTTTTGGCCATATGCCAAATTCAATGGTTTCGCCATCTATCGCCGACGGCGAAATTGCAGGGTCCAAACTGCTCGTCCCCAGCGTCATTCGCCGTTTCTACGCCAGGTTACTCTGGCCGGCATTCGCGCCTCTCTGGGCTATACCGTCATAGGCATTTTTTGCCAATCGGGCGACGGACCAATCGGCTCAGTTCCCTATAGAAAAATTGTAATCTTCGCGCTACACATCCCTCCAGTCTGTAGTGCGAAGGTAGCAAATGCCGACACCCCATAATCCGCCCGCCGCGGTGAGGCGCGCGCTGCGCAAGCTTGGCGCGGACATCCATGATGCCCGTCGCCGTCGTCGGCTGCCGATGTCAGTTGTGGCCGAGCGAGCCTTCACGTCGCGTTCGACGCTCCAAAAGATCGAGGCGGGCGATACCAATGTCAGCATCGGTATCTATGCCGGCGTCCTTCAGGCGCTCGGTCTCCTGGAAGGATTGAGCCAGATCGCCGATATCGGCAACGACAGCGTCGGCCAGGCATTGGCCAGCGCCGATTTGCCGAAGCACGCCCACCCGAAGCGGCCGACCGGAGCGTCGCGCGATGGCTGATTTCGAGGTTCATCTCGACCTTCATGGCCACACGCGCCCAATCGGGTTGGCGCGGGGCAATCGCGTCCGTGGCGCCGAGACCATCATGTTCGAATATGATCGCGGCTGGCTTGAGGACCCGGATCGCTTCTCGCTTGAGCCGGCTCTGGCCCTGACGCGCGGGGCATTCGCGCCACCCGCTGGTCTGGCGACCTTCGGCTCTATCGGCGATTCCGCGCCCGACACCTGGGGACGCCGCCTCATGCAACGCTCGGAGCGGCGCAGCGCCGAGCGCGATGGCCGCCCCGTGCGCAGTCTGGCCGAAAGCGGCTATCTGCTCGGCGTCGCCGACGAGACCCGACTTGGCGCGCTTCGCTTCCGTTGGGTCGGCGAAGAACAATTCCAAGCGCCGATCCGCGCCGGCGTGCCCGCCCTGATCGAACTCGGCCGACTGCTTCAGATCACCGAACGCATTCTGCGCGATGAGGAAACCGACGACGACCTCCAGCTCATCTTCGCGCCCGGCTCGTCACTTGGCGGAGCGCGGCCCAAGGCCTCGGTCGTGGACCAGCACGGTCATCTCTCCATCGCCAAGTTTCCCAAAGAGACCGACGACTACAGCATGGAGACATGGGAGGAGATCGCCCTACGACTGGCGGGCCAAGCCGGCATCGCCACGCCGCTCCACGAACTGATCGATGTCGCCGGCAAGAAGGTCATGCTGTCGCGGCGCTTCGATCGAGAGGGTGCGGTCCGCATTCCCTTCCTGTCGGCGATGGCGATGATGGGAGCCAAGGATGGCGAGCGCGGCAGTTATCCGGAGATCGTCGACGCCCTGGCCGAGCATGGCGCGCAGGGGAAGACCGATGCCCACGCCCTTTATCGCCGTGTCGTCTTCAATGTGCTGATCTCAAATGTCGACGATCATCTGCGCAATCACGGCTTCCTCTGGCTGGGTAAGGCCGGATGGGCACTGTCCCCAGCGTATGACCTCAATCCCGTGCCGACCGATATCAAAGCGCGAGTGCTGACGACCAACATCGATCTCGATGAGGGCACCTGCTCGCTCGACCTTCTGGAAGAGGCCTCGGAGTTCTTCGCCCTCACGTTGGCGCAGGCTCGCACGGTCATCAAGGACGTGGCGACCGTGACCTCAACTTGGCGCGAAACTGCAAAGGCGGTCGGCGCGAGACCGGCTGAGATAAACCGCATGGCCAGCGCCTTCGAGCATGACGACCTCAAGCGGGCGCTGGCCCTATGACGAGAACCTTCCTTCACAGCTTCGATCCACCGTCGGCCAACCCCGTCAACGCCGCTACAGTCGATCTGGACGTGGCGGATATCGAGGACGCCGGCATTCGCGAGGTGCTTCAGACGCCGGGCGCCGCCTATGGCGCGTGGTCCAACCTCATCCGCTGGGTTGGCGACCTTCTCGCCATGCAGGATGGCGAATGCAAAGATCAGCTTCACGATATCGCGCACATTGACGGCTGTGGCTGGAGCGCCGCGATCCTTCACTTTTCCCACACATCATACGGAGATCGTCCGGCGTGATCTCCGTCAGCAGCCTGTTTCGGAATGTCGGCAGAATGTCGCGCTCGTAGATGGAGCGCCGCATAGCCCGCGTGCTGTCCGCCATGCGCGACTCCTGGAACCACTTTTCGCCGAACTCGCCGAACCGCTTCGCCTCCTTCAGTCGACGCTTGTCGTATTGCTTCTCTTGAGCAGGCGACCGCCCCTCAGAAATGGCCCGCTTCGCGTCGATTAGCTTCTCGCGAGCCCTGGCTAGCGAAAGGGCGTCGGGACCATATCGACCGAGCGTCAGCGTCTCGCGCCGTCCGTTGAGCCGGTAGTCGCAGCGGAATACGATGGTCCCTGACGGCTGGACCACGACTTACATACCGTCACGATCGCTCACCTTGTACAATTTTTTCTGTGATTTCAGTGCCTTAATAGCAGTGTTGGTAAGCATGAGAGCCTCCAAATCTGTCCAAACAACAGCAGAGAGGCGCCAATTATACCGTCAGGCCAAAACAGGCGTCGCTGGAAGCGATTTTATCTCGTAATTTCAAATATTTATGGCCAAAAACTATACCGTCAGCAGCTCTCTTAGCCCTGACGGTATAGGTAAACCCCTAACCGAACAAGTTCCCCCATACCGTCCGCTATACCGTCAAATCGGAGCATTGCCCCTCGATAGACGACGATAGATGATGATATTTTTATCGTTTTTTCTCATACGGTTAGATCGCAACATGGCGTGCAATCGGATACCGCCAGAGGGGTAAAAATCATTCCCACTCGATCGTGCCGGGCGGCTTCGAGGTGTAATCGTAGACCACACGGTTGATGCCCTTGACCTCGTTGATGATGCGGGTCGCGACGCGGCTGAGGAAGGCCGCGTCGAAGGGGTAGATATCCGCCGTCATGCCGTCGGTCGAAGTGACCGCGCGCAGGCCGCAGACGCTGTCGTAAGTACGACCGTCGCCCATCACGCCCACCGTCTTGACCGGCAGCAGCACCGCAAAGGCCTGCCAAATCGCGTCGTAGAGACCGGCGTTGCGAATCTCCTCGAGGTAGACCGCGTCCGCCTTGCGCAGGATGTCGCAGCGCTCGCGGCTGACTTCGCCGGGGATGCGGATGGCAAGACCCGGGCCGGGGAACGGGTGACGACCGACGAAGACGTCGGGCAGGCCCAGTTCGCGGCCCAGTTCGCGCACTTCGTCCTTGAACAGTTCGCGCAGCGGCTCGACGAGCTTCATGTTCATGCGCTCGGGCAGGCCGCCGACGTTATGGTGGCTCTTGATCGTCACCGAAGGACCGCCGGTAAACGAAACGCTTTCGATCACGTCCGGATACAAGGTGCCCTGCGCCAGGAACTCGGCACCGCCGATCTTCTTGGCCTCGTCCTCGAACACGTCGATGAAGGTCTTGCCGATGAACTTGCGCTTGGCTTCGGGGTCGGTGACGCCCTCAAGTCCGTTGAGGAACAGCGTCGAGGCATCGACGTGGACCAGCGGGATGTTGTAGTGGCCGCGGAACAGGCTGACAACCTGGTCCGCTTCGCCCATGCGCATCAGGCCGTGATCGACGAACACGCACGTGAGCTGGTCGCCGATCGCCTCGTGGATCAGCACTGCCGCAACGGCGGAATCGACGCCGCCCGAAAGGCCGCAGATCACCCGGCCCTCGCCCACCTGCGCGCGGATTTCCTCGATCTTGGTCTTGCGAAATTCGGCCATTGTCCAGTCACCGGTCAGACCGCAGACATGGCGCACGAAGTTCTTGAGCAGCTTGCCGCCGTCGGGCGTGTGCACGACCTCGGGGTGGAACTGCATCGCGTAGATGCGCTTCTCGTCGTTGGCGATCACCGCGAAAGGCGCGCCTGCGCTCGATGCGACCGGGCGGAAGCCGGGAGCGAGGCTGGTCACCTTGTCGCCGTGGCTCATCCAGACCTGATGCTTCTCGCCGACCTTCCACAGGCCGTTGAACAGCGCGCATTCGTCACCGATCTCGATGAAGGCGCGGCCGAACTCGCCCCCGTCGCCGCCGGTCACTTCACCGCCCATCTGATGCATCAGCGACTGCTGGCCATAGCAGATACCCAGGATCGGGCGGCCGCTCTCGAGGATCACGTCGGGGATGCGCGGGCCGTTCTCATCCAGCACCGAGGCGGGCGAGCCGGAGAGGATCACGCCCACCGGGTTCATGCGGCGGAACGCCTCCTCAGCGGCGTTGAACGGGGCGATCTCGGAATAGACGCCGGCCTCGCGCACGCGCCGGGCAATAAGCTGCGTCACCTGGCTGCCGAAGTCGACGATCAGAACGGATTCGGTGGGCTGGATATTCATGGCGAGCCACTAGTCGCGCGCGCGTTGGCTGTCCAGCCCCCGAAACACGGCAGATGACGCATCATTACTGCGCCAGGCAACCCGTCAGGGCAGTTTTCCATTTCTTTGCGTAGGCTCCGCGATTTTGAGTTCGCATTGCAGCATTTAGCGTCGCGGCGATGATTGCCTATTTTTTAGGCAACCCGCTCACGACTGCTGAAGGCTTGCCGGAGGTCCACGTCAGTCCGATCGACACAGCGATAACAGAAACAGCAGAAAATCGGTCATTTTCGGCGACAACTTGAGCGCAATGCACGCCGAATCGAGCCTATGTTGCAAGATATGCAACATAACTTGCCGCTTTTGAATTTGCGCAAAATTTGTGCATCGCTATTTGCCGCATCGCAGCAAGAGGCGCCGGAACGCTTCCTGCCGCACGCAAGGCGGAGCGCCGGAACGCTCCGCACATGCGATGAAACGATAAGAATGTTTGCAGGAGCTTTATTATGACCCTCGTGCACCGCACGTTCGGGTTCGCTGCCGCGCTGGGCACCAGCGCGCTGGCGTTCGCGCTTACCCTCGCCTGATTTTCCAGGCGCCGGTGGCGTTACCCTGAATTACCCATGAGAAGGGCGGCCCCAGGGCCGCCTTTTTTCGTACCAGCGTCATGCTGCCATCTTCACAGGCATGGTCACGCCGCCACGCGAAGAAAGCATTGCCTTGCGGCTAGTATCCGGCAAGCGCCATGCGGGCAGATCCAGCAGCCAGTCCGCCGCTCCCGTCCGCAACAACGCACCATGTGCCACCAGGCACGCTGTCACGATCAGCGGCACAGCCAGGAGCGGATAGACTGCTCCTGCCCAGACACTGGTGAGGATAGGCGCAGCGCAGCGCTCGAGGAGGAAGGCCAGCCCGGGCATCATCAGGAAGTGCATGAGGTAGATCGGCAGGGTTCGCTTGGCGAGCCAGGAGGCAGGCGCGATCAGCGCCGAACTCCGACGCACCAACAGCATGCAAAGCATCGCACCGGCCGCTACCGCCAGAATATCCACCGGCAGCAGAAACGTGTCGGATTTCAAAGCCATGGCCGCCCCGACAAGGTACGCCCCGCCCAGTACCAATACGCGCGAAGCCGTTGCGCGCTCGACGAACGCCAGGACCTGGTCCTTCATGCGCACACCAGCGACAAAGAAAATCGCACAGCGCAGCATCTTGGGCTGATGTGCGGACAGGTGCCCTTCGAACATAGTACCCAGCACTGACAGCACTGCACAGAGCAGCAGCGCCGCCCAGACCGGCAGCGGCAAAGTTATCCTGGTCAGCAGGTAATACATGCCCAGCGCCAACAGGTACCATGACATGCGGGTCAGAAGCAGCACGGGCAGGAGGCGGTTATCCGCCGTCCATTCAAACCAGGACGCGGCCGGGTCCATCGGCACCAGGATCTGGTAAATCACGCCCCAGGCGAAGTAGAGGTAGAGCGGCCTCACCAACCGGCTGCGCTGCGTATCGAGACGCGGCCGCATGACCGACTCAGAAGCGAGAATCCCGGAGACAAGAAAGAACAGGGGCATACGCACCGGCCGGATGAAACCGTTCAAGACATGCCAAGCCGCCGCCAGTTCCACATTGTTCGCCCATGGCATCAACGCAACCTGCTCACCCAGATGCATCATCACCACCAGCAAAATACATCCCGCCTTGGCAAAATTGGGCCAGACAAGGTCCCGCTGGGAAACGTCCGTAATCATGCGCTCTAACCCCCTGTTCAGAGCAGGAAGCTAAGGAGATATATTTATTCTGACGTTAATCATCAGAAGCCGCAGACAAGTAACAATCAATTGCACTGGCGACGACATCAGAATTACAGATATTTAATTCTGGTAGACCGGCGTCATCCCCCCACGCATGTCGTTCCCGCCGCCTGCCTGCATCGCTTCGCCGCAGCCTCGCCGAACCACTGTCGCACCCTTGTGGAAAACCCCGGCCTCAGAGCCGGTTTCGCTTGGGTTTACCCCCCTCAGACCCTATATGCTCGCCATGGCCAGCAATCCCGAAAACAAGAACCAGAACTCCTACGGCGCCGATTCGATCAAGGTCCTCAAGGGCCTCGACGCGGTACGCAAGCGCCCCGGCATGTACATCGGCGATACCGATGACGGCTCGGGCCTGCACCACATGGTGTTCGAGGTTTCGGACAATGCCATCGACGAGGCGCTCGCTGGCCACTGCGACCTGGTGCTGATCGAACTCAATCCCGACGGCTCGGTTTCAGTCGAGGATAACGGCCGCGGCATTCCCACCGGCATTCACGCCGAGGAAGGGGTTTCCGCTGCCGAGGTCATCATGACCCAGCTCCACGCCGGCGGTAAGTTCGAGAACACGTCGGACGACAATGCCTACAAGGTCTCGGGCGGCCTGCACGGCGTCGGCGTTTCGGTGGTGAACGCGCTGTCGGAATGGCTGGAGCTGACGATCTGGCGCGAAGGCCAGGAGCACTGGATGAAGTTCGCGCACGGCGACGCCGTGGCGCCGCTGGTGGTCAAGGGCCCCGCCCCCAAGGCCGAGCAGAACCCGGACGACGACGGCTTCAAGAAGGGCACCCGCGTGACCTTCCTTGCCTCGACCGACACGTTCAAGAACGTCACCGAGTTCGACTTCGACAAGCTCGAGCACCGCTACCGCGAACTGGCGTTCCTCAATTCAGGCGTGCGCATCAAGCTGCGCGACAAGCGGCACGAGGAAGTCAAGGAGCACGACCTGTTCTACGAAGGCGGCATCGCGGCCTTCGTGAAGTATCTCGACCGCAACAAGACCGCGCTCTTGGCCGAGCCCATCGCGATCTCGTCCGAGCGCGACGGCATCGGCATCGACGTCGCGCTGGAGTGGAACGATTCGTATTACGAGAACGTCCTGTGCTTCACCAACAACATCCCGCAGCGTGACGGCGGCACCCACCTTGCCGCCTTCCGCGCAGCGCTGACCCGCACGCTCAACAACTATTCCGAGAAGTCGGGCCTGCTCAAGAAGGAGAAGGTCTCGCTGACGGGCGACGACATGCGCGAGGGCCTGACCGCGATCGTCTCGGTCAAGCTGCCCGATCCTAAATTCTCGTCGCAGACCAAGGACAAGCTGGTCTCCTCCGAAGTGCGCCAGCCCCTGGAAAGCCTGATGGCGGACCGCATGAACGACTGGCTGGAGGAGAACCCCGCCCATGCCAAGTCGATCGTCCAGAAGATCATCGACGCCGCCGCCGCCCGCGAAGCCGCCAAGCGTGCCCGCGAACTGACCCGCCGCAAGGGCGCGATGGACATCGCCAGCCTGCCCGGCAAGCTGGCCGACTGCCAGGAGCGCGATCCCTCGCTGTGCGAACTGTTCCTGGTCGAGGGCGATTCGGCAGGTGGCTCCGCCAAGCAGGGGCGTGACCGCAAGACGCAGGCGATCCTGCCGCTCAAGGGCAAGATCCTCAACGTCGAGCGTGCGCGGTTCGACCGCATCATCTCGTCCAAGGAAGTCGGCACGCTGATCCAGGCGATGGGCACCGGCATCCGCGACGATTTCACGCTCGACAAGCTGCGCTACCACAAGATCGTCATCATGACCGACGCAGACGTCGACGGTGCGCACATCCGCACCCTGCTGCTGACGTTCTTCCACCGCCAGATGCCCGACATCATCCGCGCCGGGCACCTCTTCATCGCCCAGCCGCCGCTCTACAAGGTGTCGAAGGGTCGCTCGGAGGTCTACCTCAAGGACGGTGCCCACCTCGACCGCTATCTGGTCGAGGCCGGCCTCAACGGCCGCGTGCTCGAAACCTCGGGCGGCGCGCGTCTCGGGCCTGACCTCGAAGCGCTGGTCGAGCACGCGATCCGCATGCGCAACCTGATGGCCTTCGTGCCCCGCCGCTACGACCCCGTCATCATCGAGGCACTGGGCCTCGCCGGCGTGTTCGAGCCCGACCTGTCGATCGAGGCCCGCGGCGCCGCCCTCACCCGCACCGCGGCATGGCTCGATCGCGGCGACACCGAGGCCCGCTGGTCGGCCCGCCTGTCCGATGACGGCACCGTCGAGGTCGAACGCCTGTGGCGCGGCGTCACCGATCACCACAAGATCGAAGGCAGCTTCCTCTCCAGCGCCGAGGCCCGCAAGCTCGCCCGCCTCGCCGCCGAGAACGCCGAAGTCTACGCCGGTACCGCGCGCCTGGTGCGCGCCAGCGCAGCCGAGGCAGAGCCCGAGGCGACCGTGGATGCAGACGGCGAGGACGAACCCGTCGTCGCTGCCCGCCCGACCCAGGGCGCGGACGTCATCACCCGTCCCAGCCAGCTCCTCGCGCTGGTGCTTGCCGCCGGTCGCAAGGGCCTGTCGATCGCCCGCTACAAGGGTCTGGGCGAGATGAACGCGGACCAGCTCTGGGAAACCACGCTGGACCCTGAAAACCGCGTGCTGCTGCAGGTCAAGGTCGAGGACGCCGACGTGACGGACGAGATCTTCACCCGCCTGATGGGCGACATCGTCGAGCCGCGGCGTGACTTCATCCAGGAAAACGCACTCAACGTCGCCAACCTCGACGTCTGATCCGCGCACGGCGTTGAAAATCTGAAGGGGCGGGAGGGCACTGGATGCACTCCCGCCCTTTTGCGTGGGCGCTCTTGTCTTGCGCGCTTGCTGAGGCATCATGCTGCAACCGCACAGCTGGAGCCGCCCATGCCCGACACGCCTCCCCTTTCGCTTGACGACGACCTGAAGCACGACCTCGTCACCCGCGGCTACGATCGGCGCAGCTTCGGACGGATCGCCGCGCTGCTCGGCGGCGGGGTCGCGGCGGCGCAGGTCATGCCAGGCTTTGGGCCTGCGTTCGCGCAAGTGCCCAAGGCCGGGACAGGAACCGTCCGGATCGGCGCCAACGAGTGCTGGACCGGCCCCTTCCCCGCCGGAGTTGAGGCCGCGATGAAGGCGGTCACGCAAGGCAACCGCTACGAACCCGACGGCGAGATCCAGAAGCTGCGCGACACCGTCGCGATGGCCGAACGGGTGCCTGCAGATCGCGTCATCGCCTGGCCGGGCTCGAGCGATCCGCTCGCCCGCATCGCCGTCACGTTTGCGTCCCCTGCACGCGGGATCGTCACCGCCGACCCGACCTTCGAGCCGATCTGGCAGGTGGGCGAATGGCTGGGGGCCAAGGTGTCGAAAGTCCCGCTCACACCGACCAACGCTCATGACGTGCGCGCGATGCTCTCCGCCGATCCGAACGCGGGGCTCTACTATATCTGCACGCCCAACAACCCCACCGGCACGCTGACCCCGCTTGCCGACATCGAGTGGCTGCTCGCCGCCAAGCCCAAGGACGCGGTGGTGCTGGTGGACGAAGCCTATCTCCACTTCGCCGGCGCCCCCAGCGCGATGCCGCTTGCCGCGACGCGCAGCGACGTGATCGTGATGCGGTCGTTCTCCAAGCTGTTCGGGATGGCGGGCATGCGCCTTGGCCTGACGGTCGCCGATCCGGCGCTGCACAAGCGGATGATGCGCTACGACGGCGAACTGGTGACGATGATGCTGCCGATCACGGCCGTCGCCTGCGGCACCGCCTCACTGACGCAGACGGGCGAGATCGTAGCACGGCGGAGCCAGATGGAAGCCGCGCGCGAGGAAACGCTGGCGAACGTCGCGAAACGGGGCCTGAAGGTTCTGCCGGGCAGCCGCGCCAACATGTTCCTTCTCGAATGGAACGACCGTTCGCCGAAACAGATGAGCGAGGCGTTTCTGGCGCAGGGCGTACAGATCGGCCGCTCATGGAGCGCCTATCCACGGATGTCGCGGATCACCGTGGGTTCGGCCGAGGACATGGCGAAGTTTCGGCTGGCACTGGACCGTATCCTAACTGGGTGAGCTAACGCGTATCATCTCCGCCGAACGGGAACAGCCAGCCAGCATGGCCATTGGGTGTGGCCACGCCTGGTATCATCACGGTGTCGTCCTCACACACAGACTGGATCATTTCGCTGGCGCGGCCTAATGCCGCTGGATCAAGCGGATTGTCGCTGCGGGCAAGAAGGATCGCTTGCGATGGCCCGCGACATTCATTTCAAGAATGGCTGGGTGATGCGTGCGCCGCTCCATGCCGGTGGCGCTCAGCGCATCATGGCGACGCAACGGAATGCCGGCCAGGAAATCGTTGGTTTGCTGAGATAACGATGGCGCGCCGTTCATATCCGGCTGGGCCAAGGGTGCTGGTCGCAAACCGCTCTTCGCGAACGGAAGGCCCGGCCATCGATAATGAGCCGGCCAGAGCGGCCGATCCTGCGATCTCGCGCCTCAGTGCGGCAAGCGCGGCTGAGAGGACAGGGGATTACTGCAAGAGAGCTACACTCAAGGCCGATATGGGCACTGAATGTTCGGAATTTCATCACGCATCAGCTGAACGCGCGCCTTGCGGGAGCGATGCGATGGGTCACGAAACAGTCGGAGCATGTCCTGCTCGTCACGTCGGAGCCAGAACTCCAATCCGGTCGAGGGGTCAAATCCCGCGCACGTGGCCAATCGCAGCCCCACACTATCCGCGCGATCCTCCATCCGCCTGCGTTCCGCAAGACTTCCCGCCGTCCCGTCGTGGTAGATGACATGGCCCAATTCATGCCCGGCGACCAAAGCCAGTTCATCGTCGTTAACGGCAAATGCGATCAGCTTGCTGGATATCGCGACGTTACTGCCGTCAGAAAACGCAGTGATCCCCTCACCGGTCTTGATCACGAAGCGCGCTGCGCAAGTCAGTTGCGGCTGGATGTGAACCTCCAAGGCGTTACCGTCACGGCGCAATCCAAGCTGGATCACCTTCGCTACAGGCTGCTGTGCCAAGCGCTGTTCTATCTCATCGGCGATCAGCGCAGCGTCAGGTGAAGCGGCGATTATCGCGCCAGCTGTTTCACCATTGACGGCCAGTAATTCGTCACCCACGCGGACACCCGCAAGGTCCGCAGGGCCACCTTTGACCACGGCAGCGATCTGGGGCTTATCATTCATGCTCAGCAGCTGCGAGACGGCCGGCCGGTCACTTTCGGAATAAGCGCCGATGTAGTCGAGGCTCATTCCGGTACCGGCGGCCTTGCTGGAGCACAAATCCACAGCGGCCAGATTCAGTCTGTAGCCAACCGTGGTCAGTTTCGCCATTTGGACCCGCAAGGCGACGGGCCAGGGTTCGCTCGGCGGCGCCGCGAAAACCGATGGGCTCGATAGCGCCCCTGCTGCAAGAGCCAGCAGGACGAGGGCCAATCGGCAAACCCGATGTTGCAACCGCCTCGGTGCAGCGACAGCGGTGCGATGCACCATGGAACTTCGAATGTCGGTGTTCATAAATCTCATTTTTACCGCACTAAGCTTACCGCCAGAAATGATAGCGCCCTTGCCGCATTGCGAGAAACCGCAATTGGCAAAGCAGATACGGGCCACCCCTGCAATGGCTCGTGCCAGCGGCTTTCAAACGACCTTTTCCATTGGGCGACGTGGGCACACCTCGCATCTTGCTTCGCAAAGGTTCCAAAGTAAGGCCCTGTCATTCTTTCGAGACGCGGCGGGCCAATCACCGTGCGGGTCCTGCCACTGCCACCGGCGGCAGGAACGACCAATACGCACTCTGCCATCAAGCATCGCGTATCATCAGAAGCGACCGGCCGCGCGCGGCCAGAACCACGAAAATTCGGCCCAGACCGCTTAAGGAGGAAAAACGGGTCAGTACCGCTGTAATTCCGCCCCACTTCACATTTGCACCGGGGCAGCAAACGGGCGCGGGAACATGAACCCGGATCGCCTGGTTTCATTCCTGCCGGGGCGCGGATCGCGATGAGAGGTGTCGTTCGGTGCAGCCGGTATTGTCGCTGCCGAAGCGGTATCGCGGCAATGGCAACGCGGGCGCCCGTTCACGGCAGCAAGGTCAGAACCAGCGGTGATACGCCCTCGATGTACCATTTGACGGCAATGATCGCCGCCGCTGCGCTGCTTGCGTTGACGGCAAACCGGAGTTTGCTGGCACGGCGACCGCGATCATCGGCGCTGATCTCCATCACCGCGGCCATTGTCACGAAAATCACGACCTGCCAGCGCGTTTCAACATACTGGAACGTCGCGCGCGCGGCTGCCCCGCAAAGGGCGAATGCAATCGCCGTAACGAAAAAGCGCATTGATGATAGTAATTGCTGCACCGCGGCATTCTAGGAACTATGGGCCGGATACGCAACGCCGCTTATCGCGCCGCAGGCGATGGCCGCCCTATTGATAGCACCAAAACATTTACACCGATCGATCATGTTTGACGGGACGCTCGTCGCTTTCTGGACCTCAAAATCCGGCGCAGACATTTCGCGCTGTTGCGGGGCCAGCGAGGCGAGCAAGGCACCGCTAGTCCTGTTGGCTGAAAGCGCCAAACGTCACCGGGACGGCTAGCAGGAACGGCAGCTCGGGGGAGGCGATGCGCGATTCGCTTCCGTTCTCATGAATCAGCACGACACGTCCGACCCCAGGTGTGGCGACCACCGCCGATACGGTATCAACCCACTGATGAAGAACCTCGCGAACCCGGGCCAACGCCTCAGCTTCGCGGGTTGTCGTGCCGGAAGCTTCCAGTTCAGCCTCGAGGTCGACGATACGGCTGGTAGCAGCATCGATACGGTCGGCGTCGTTCGGATCAGTCATCGCAGCTCTCCTTGCCTCTCAGCCTTAGGAGCCCGGCGGCGCGCGCGACAAGCAAAGGGACGGCCCCATCGCTGCGGCGTTGATCTCATACGCCGCTCGAAGCGCGGATTGATCGGCCGGGGTCGCACCCTGGGCAGTTACGCCCTGCAGCGCTGACGTGCAGGCTTCACATATGGCGAAGCAAAAACTGGACAAGCTCCGCCCGCGCAGTGTCACCGCACCAGTTCTGGCATTAACGCTTATAGCGGGCCGCATCAGCGGCCGTGCCATGCTGCATTGATCCAGCATGCTCACGGATGCAGCGCCGCTCGGCGGCCCATTCCCGCTCGCCAGGCATGCCTTTTACAGCGGGTTATCAAGCTGGATGATCGCCTCGTCGCTGGCACGCTGGGTGGTCTTGAGCTGGCGCGCGGCCTTGAAGCTGGCGAGCACCGGCGCGTCACGCTCGTAGATGTCGTTGAACGCCTGCAGCGTCCCGTCGATCGAACGGGCGAAGGTGAAGTAGGTGAGATAGACCGGGAAGGTCCGGGTCATCGCCACTTTCTTGTACTCGCCCGCGCGCGACAGTTCGGCGGCATCGGTGCCGGACATGCCGGCGCCCAGGATTGCCATCGTCATGCCCAGTTCCACCGCGCGCTCGGTGCGGATGCAGCCGTGGCTGAAGGCACGCACGTCGGAGTTGAAGTAGGACTTCGCGGGCGTGTCGTGCAGGTAGATCGCATGCGGGTTAGGCATGTCGATCTTCATGAGGCCAAGCGCATTGCTGGGACCGGGCTGCTGGACGACGGTGATCATCCCGTTCTCGGCCTTGTAGCCCTTGTACCCGTTGTTGGCGGCCCACTTCGGGTTGTTCATGACCTTGGCGCCCAGCCCTTCGCCCTTGACGATCGACTGCGGCACCGTCCAGGTCGGGTTGAACACGACCGCGCTGACCGTCTCGGCCAGCTGCGGGGTGGCGGTACGACCAGGCTTGCCCACCACCGTCTTGTAAGTGCGCAGGATCTTGTTCTTGACCACCAGGCGCAGCTGGAATTCCGGCACGTTGGTCATCAGGTAGACGGTCCCGAGATCGCGGGCGAGCCAGCGCCAGCGGTCCATGTTGGCCTGGATCAGCGCGCGGCGATCCTTCTGCGCCATCGGCGTGGCGTTGAGCGCATCCTTGAGCGCGGCATAATCCGGGTTGGTCGGCGCGAGCTTGGCGACGACACCGGCAACGTCATGGTCGGACAGCGCCTGCGCCATGATCTGCTGGGTGGGCATGGTGTCCTGGTCGGGATCGACCGCGAACCACTGGACGCGCGCAGGCATCGGCGTGCGGCCGTCGCGCAGGTCCTCGATCAGCCAGGCGAAGACGCGGCTCGCGAGCGCGTCGAGCGCATCGCCCTCACCCTTGGCGATGGCGGCCTTGAGCGCCGCGGGCTGGTAGTCGGCCGGGATCAGGCCTTCCTTGCCGATGTAGCCGATCGTGGAGAGCAGCGCCTGCGCATCCGACACAGTCCAGGGCATGACGGGCTCGGCCAGCGTCACTTCCTGCACGATGGGAGAGGAGACAGTCGGCGCCTGTACCGGCACGGCGCCCGGGGCAGAGGAGGGCTGCGCGGTCGGGACCGCTGCGGGACGCACCGGCCTCGCGGTCGCAGGAGCCGTCGGTGTCGGCATCGCGACGGTCGGCGGGAGCAGGTCCTCGGGCAACTTCTCGGTCTTGATCTTCTGCGCCTGAACCGGCTGCACGCCGACAGCCAGAAGCGTCAGCGCCGACACGACGCTGGAACCGAAGCGCTTGAAACTCACCATATTGCCTTGAAACCTGCCCGATGGAGACCTTGGGGGGAAGACGCGCGGCGCTCTCCAAGGTTGCCGCCACGCCGCATAGATGTGCCCGTTTACGCGCCATTCTTCAAGGATGCGACATGTCCCGGCGATGAATTGCTTGCGCACAACCTTGCGCCGGGCGAGAGGCGCAGGCCTTATGCGTGCCGCTTTCACCCCCAACCCGCCTGCTTTGCCCGTGCTTGCCCCGGTCCTGGCCGTGGTCGCCGGGATCGCCGCATTCAGCGTCATGGATGCCGCGATGAAGGCCGCCTCGCTGGTTCTCGGCGTCGGCACGGCGCTGCTCCTGCGCAACCTGTTCGGAACGCTGCTGACGATCCCGCTGTGGCTGGCCAAGGGCCGCCCGACGCCGACCCGCAAGGTCGCACTGTTCCACTTCCAGCGCTCTTGCGTCACCTCGGTGATGGCGGCGCTGTTCTTCTACGGCCTCGTGCGCATCCCGATGGCCGAGGGCATGGCGATATCGTTCTTCGCGCCGATCATCGCGCTCTATTTCGCGGCGCTGCTGCTGGGCGAGACGATCCGGCCGCGCGCTATCTTCGCCGCCCTGCTCGGCCTTGTCGGCATGGTGGTGATCGGTGCTGACCGCTTCGGAGCCGGGCAGTACGGGGCCGAAGCGGTCAAGGGCACCGCCGCCATCGTGCTCTCCGCGGTATTCTATGCACTCAACCTCGTCATGCAGCGCAAGCAGGCCCTGCTCGCAGGGCCCGTGGAGATCGCGCTGTTCCAGAATCTCAATGTCACGGTGCTGTTCGCCCTGTTCGCCCCGTTCTACTGGACCATGCCCGATGCCGCGAGCCTTGCATGGACGCTGCTCGGCGCCGTGCTCGCCACCATCGCGCTGCTGTTCCTGTCCTGGGGCTATGCGCGGGCCGAGGCGCAGGTGCTCGTGCCGGTCGAGTACACCGGGTTTCTCTGGGCCGCGCTCATGGGCTGGGTGGTGTTCGGCGAACGCCCCGGGCTCGGGATCGTCGCAGGTGCGGCATTGATCGTGACGGGTTGCTGGATCGGCACGCGCCCCGCCCAAAACAACACCTAAGTCTAGCCTCGCGCACCCTTGACCTTGGGCCGCCGAGAGCCCACGTCCGGGACTAGAGATTTCCGCCTGTCGCACTGCAACACGACGCAGCAAATCGTGTTGTCCCCGAGGCAGGCTCTACACAAAAGGGGATAAAGCCCACCATGACACAGGTCGGACAGGACTCGCTCGGCACCCGCAGCACCATGACCGTCGGCGGCAAGACCGTCGCTTACTACTCGCTAGGCAAGGCATCCGAGAAACTGGGCGATGTTTCCCGCCTCCCCTTCTCGATGAAGGTGCTGCTCGAGAACCTGCTGCGCTTCGAGGACGGCGGCTTCACCGTCGGCACCGAGCATATCCAGGCCGTGGTGGACTGGCAGAAGAACCCCGTCACCGGCGAGGAAATACAGTACCGTCCGGCCCGCGTTCTCCTCCAGGACTTCACTGGCGTCCCCTGCGTGGTCGATCTTGCCGCCATGCGCGATGCGATCACCAAGCTCGGCGGCGACACCAGCAAGATCAACCCGCTGGTCCCGGTGAACCTCGTCATCGACCACTCGGTCATGGTCGATGAATTCGGCCACCCCAAGGCCTTCGAAGAGAACATGGAGATCGAGTACGCCCGTAACATGGAGCGCTACGACTTCCTCAAGTGGGGCTCCAAGTCGCTCTCCAACTTCTATGCGGTGCCGCCGGGCACCGGCATCTGCCACCAGGTCAATCTGGAGAACATCGCGAAGACCGTGTGGTCGAGCGAGGACCAGAACGGTGAACTGGTCGCCTATCCCGATACCTGCGTCGGCACCGACAGCCACACCACGATGGTCAACGGGCTCGGCGTACTGGGCTGGGGCGTCGGCGGGATCGAGGCCGAGGCCGCAATGCTCGGCCAGCCGGTGTCGATGCTGATCCCCGAAGTCGTCGGCTTCAAGTTCGTGGGCGAGCTGAAGGAAGGCGTCACCGCCACCGATCTCGTGCTCACCTGCACCTCGATGCTGCGCAAGCACGGCGTCGTCGGCCGCTTCGTCGAGTACTTCGGCCCCGGCCTCGCCTCGCTCAGCCTCGCCGACCGCGCGACGCTCGCCAACATGGCCCCCGAATACGGCGCGACCTGCGGCTTCTTCGGCATCGACGGCAAGACGCTGGACTACCTGCGCCTGACCGGCCGCGAGGAAGAGCAGATCGCCCTCGTCGAGGCTTATGCCAAGGAGCAGGGTTTCTGGATGGAGCCGGGCGCGCCCGATCCGATCTTCTCCAGCACGCTGGAGCTGGACCTGTCGACCGTCGTGCCTTCGCTCGCCGGTCCCAAGCGCCCGCAGGACTGGGTCGCCCTTCCCGAAGTGGACGACGTGTTCAACGCCGATATGGCCGCGACGTACAAGAAGACCCCGCAGCGCGTCCCCGTCGAAGGCAAGGACTTCGACATCGGTGACGGCGACGTCATGATCGCGGCGATCACCAGCTGCACCAACACCTCGAACCCGAGCGTTCTTGTGGCCGCCGGTCTCGTCGCCAAGAAAGCGGACGAGCTGGGTCTGAGGCCCAAGCCCTGGGTCAAGACCAGCCTCGCGCCGGGATCGCAGGTCGTCACCGACTATCTCAACAAGGCGGGCCTGCAGGCGCACCTCGACAACATCGGCTTCAACCTCGTCGGCTACGGCTGCACCACCTGTATCGGCAACTCCGGCCCGCTGGCCGAGCCGATCAGCAAGGCGATCAACGACAACGGCCTCGTCGCCAGCGCGGTGATCTCGGGCAACCGCAACTTCGAGGGCCGAGTCTCGCCCGACGTGCGCGCCAACTTCCTCGCCTCGCCGCCCCTGGTCGTCGCTTACGCTCTCAAGGGCACCGTGGTGGAGGACTTCCTCACCACCCCCATCGGCAAGAGCAAGGACGGCGTGGACGTGTTCCTCAAGGACATCTGGCCGACCAACCTCGAAGTCGCCGAGACGATGACCGCCGCCGTCGACCGCCAGATGTTCCAGGCCCGCTACGCCGACGTCTACAAGGGCGACAAGCACTGGCAGGCGATCAATGTGGTCGGCTCGGAAACCTACCAGTGGCGCGCCGGGTCCACCTATGTTGCCAACCCGCCCTACTTCGAGGGCATGGAGATGACCCCGGCCCCGGTGACCGACATCATCGAGGCCAAGCCCCTGCTGATCCTGGGCGATTCGATCACCACCGACCACATCTCGCCGGCAGGGTCCATCAAGGCCGACAGCCCGGCGGGCAAGTGGCTGATGGAGCACCAGGTCGCCAAGGCGGACTTCAACTCCTACGGCTCGCGCCGCGGCCACCACGAAGTGATGATGCGCGGCACGTTTGCCAACATCCGCATCCGCAACGAGATGGTCCCCGGCATCGAAGGGGGCATGAGCCGCTTTGGCGAGGAGCCCGGCGCGGTCTACGACGTCGCGCAGAAGTACAAGGCGCAAGGCACCCCGCTGGTGGTGATCGCCGGCAAGGAGTACGGCACCGGCTCCTCGCGCGACTGGGCGGCCAAGGGCACCAACCTGCTCGGGGTGCGCGCGGTCATCGTCGAAAGCTTCGAGCGCATCCACCGCTCCAACCTCGTCGGCATGGGCGTGCTGCCGCTGCAGTTCAAGGAGGGCGACAGCCGCCACTCGCTGGCGCTGAATGGCGACTGCGCCTTCACCATCAAGGGCGTGGCCACCCTGAAGCCGGGTCAGGACGTGGAAGTCGAGGTGACCCGTCCGGATGGCACGCAGTTCACCTTCACCGCGCTGTGCCGCATCGATACCGCCAACGAGGTCGAATACTTCAACAACGGCGGCATCCTGCAGTACGTGCTGCGCAACCTCGCCGCGAGTTGATCCGACCCGGCGCGTCGGATGCCGAAACGAAAACCCCGCCTGGCGCGATCCAGGCGGGGTTTTTTATGCTGCCTCGCGGCACCTCAAAAATAGATATCGATGTAATCCGTCAGGCTGTCACACCATTCGAATTCACGCAGCCGGTAATACCTGCGATTCTGTGTTATCGCAAAATGCCAGATTTTCGTCTTATCGCACTGGCGTCCGGCATCGGGCGTATCGGTGATGGCGATGCGGCCCTCGAAAGTGAAATAGTCTGCGCCAATCTCGGAGATGGTGCCGTCGAGGAACAGACGCCCGGCCCCGCCCGCTTCGGCCTGTGCACCGCGCAGCTTCCAGACGCCATCGTCCTGCCGCACCACTGCCGTGCCGCGCGTGTTCCAGTCGATCCACTGCAGCGCCAGCCCCTTGTTCGCCGCTAACCGCTGCGCGCTCTTCGCGTCGAGGATGCGGGTGGGCTGCGGGGTACTTTGGGCGGAAATGGACGGACCGAGCGGGATCAGCAGGCAAACGAGCAGAAGGGAGCGAATACGCATCGCCTGACATTACGGGGCTCAGCGCCGACATGGAAGACCTTGCGCTTGCACGCTTGGCCACGGGCGGTTCGTCGCAAGTCAATCCCGTCCGGCATTCGGGATCCGAGGTGCACGAAGCGGCCGCTCGCGGCGATCCCAAGGCACGCATCCTCGCATCAGTTACACCGGATGGGCGACATAGTCGCTTCCGAGAAAAGCGCCCGGATCGTCGAGATCGAAACCATTGATCGGCGATTCCTCGCCCGCAAGGTCGATCTGGTAAATCCGGTATCCTGAATCCCGAAAGAACTGGAAAATTGCTGCCGCCTTCTCGCGATTGGCCGCGGCAACATCCTTATCGATGGCTTCCCGATCGTCGCCCATATAATTCGGCAATACCTCAACGAAGCAGATCGGCCGGGCGCGTGCGATCGTTTCGGACAAGCCCCGGAATACGCTCAGTTGGGCACCTTCGACATCGACCTTGATAATGGCCGGCGCGAGCATGTTCAGATCCTGCAACGCCCCGTCCCCTTTGCGCGCCGGAACGAACTGGGGCGGCACAGTGTCAACATACCGCGCCCTCGATTGCACATCGAGCGTCCCCATTTCATCGTAAGAACCCTCCGCGTAGAACGGCAGGAGGCAATCACTGTCGCTGAGCGCAACGCCGACCACCGTCGCGTCACGAAGGGCGTTGTCCTTGATGAAAAGCTGAGCGAGCGCGCAACATGCAGACTGCGGCTCGAATCCGACATTCTCTCTGTCCGCGTCGATCGACAGGATGCGCAGCAACGTCTGCCCCTTGTTCACTCCGACATCAACGATCGGGCCAGCCCGCGAAGCCATCGCGGCGCCCAGTGGCTTGGCAAGGTACGGCTCGGGCCCCATTTCGACGGCAAACTGGCTTGGAAGGTAGCCCTTCACGCGGTAGCGACGGGTACCAATGGAAATCTGACTGCCGAGTTCCCGAGCAAGGCGCGCAAAGTGAAAACGCAAGCTTTGCAACTTCATTAGCTCTGATGCCGGGGAATTGTTCATCCGGCTCGCTGGATACCAGCCCTGAAAATGGCCGGGTACTGGGACAATCAACCACGCTGTCACTGCCGTTTTGCGACCGTAGCGCGGGCTCATCGCATTATCACCAGTGTGTATATTGGTGACATGATAACTGACGATGATGACCGTTCTCGTAAATCGGATGTCATCCAGGCAGCGGCTTCGCGCTGCGGCGCCCGCGAATTGCGAACCTCCAGACCAGCAGCCTTCCCTTGCACAAGGGCGCGTCGCCAGCACGCCTTGTCAAACTGCCGCCCAGTGCCTGATCTCCTCCGCCAGCCCACGCGGCATGTGCTGCGGCAAGTCATCCAGGGCGAAGAAGCACGCCTCAACGATTTCGCGCCCATCGGCGCGCGGCTCGCCGCGGGCGGCCCCGCGCACGACCCGCACAACATTGCGGCTGCCGTGCAGTTCCTCGGTGCTCACTGTCAGCAAGCGCGCGCCAACGAGTGCGCAGCCGGTCTCCTCCAGAGTTTCACGCACCGCAGCGGCGACCGGGTCCTCGCCGGATTTGAGGCCGCCTCCAGGCGGCATCCATTTGTCTGAGCCATAGGAATGGCGTACCAGCAGGATGCGCTCATCCGCATCGAGCGCCAGTATGCGCACCCCGTCGAGGCGCGGACGCCATACGCGCCAGACCTTCACGCGTATCGCATGCGCCGCCCGGTAGAGCGCCCGGTGCAGCGGCGCGGGCAAACGGATCAGCAGAAGCAAGTGACTTTCGCGCTAGTCGTACGCAGCAGGCGGGCGACGGGCAGGTCATGCTCCCCGGCAATCGCCGCGTCGAATACCGCGCGCTTGTCGGCACCCCGGATGACGAACACGATCTCGTCGCTATCGATGAGCGAGGGGATGGTGAGGCTCACCCGATCAAACGGCGCCTCGGGAGGGAGCGGATCGGGGGTTAGCCGACGAACCGGCAGCACATCATCGACCTGGGGGTCGGTATTAGGGAACAGCGAGGCGATATGACCATCGCCGCCCATCCCCAGCCATGCGATGGCGAAATGCGGCGGCGTCGCATCCTCGGTCAGCGGGACGATCCTCGCACCGGCGGGCTCGAGCCGGGCGCGGATCTTGCCAACGTTGCTGGCGGGATGGTCCTCGGCAACGATGCGGTCATCGCCCGGCCACACCGCAATGCGCGGCCACGGGAGATCCTCGGCCGCAAGCCGCTCGAAGATCGGGAAAGGCGTGGAGCCGCCCGGCACGGTCACGGCGATCTCGGTAGATATAGCCAGCGCACTGCGCAGGCGCGCGGCAAACCAGGTGGCGATGGCAGCGTCGTCGGCGCCTTCGATCATTTCGACGTTGAGCATAGGGAGCGCCCTAGCACTCCGCCGCTCGCTGCGGAATGGGCCAAGCGAGATTCTCGCGCAGGAACCGGGCGCGCTGCTCGGCTTGGTCGGCCCGGTCGTCGATAATACCGTCAGTGGCGTTATCGCCGGCTTCTCCGGCCGATTGGCTTCTCCCGCCCTTCCTGAACCCCTTGCAAGCCGCGCGGCACCCTTGCGAAGCTCCTGACATCTGGTTGCATGTGCGGCTTGATCGGATCCGGCCTGGCACAGTTCGTTGTATCGCTTACCCGTAGGGATGATGCATCGCCTCGCCGCCCCAGCTACGAGCTCCCGCGCCACGTGATGCTCCGGCAATCGTCAGGACCGAGGTTTCCCCTCCTGACGTCGTCATGCTATCGTCTCATTGCCAGACGACGGAGTTTTTGTGGCCGCCAAGTTCGCACGAGCGGCAATGCGGCCTTTAGCCATACGCGCGCCAGGACGAGAAGCATGGAGATTGCCAAGAACAAGGTGGATGAAGCCATACTCGCATTGCTGTGGCTCAACCAGCAGGTGACGGGCGTGGCGTGGAAGGGCTTCGACTGGGCAACGATGAACCGCCTTCACGAGCGCGGGCTCATTTCCGACCCCGCACGGCGACGCAAGTCGGTGTGGTTCACCGAGGAGGGTGATGCCGCTGCGGAAAACGCGTTTAGATCGCTGTTCAGCTCTGGAAATGACGAAACTTCCGGGTCAAAAACGACGCCGTAGTCGAGGAAAGGCACCCAATGGCGGCTTTGGAGACCGAGAGCGAGGTCATCGCAGTGACCGGCTATGCGGCGGTGCGGGAGGCTTTCAACGATGTTCTTGACTTGTGTGTCGTCAAGCTGACGCAGGCTGATCGCAGGTTCGCGTGGGAGGTCCTCGATCTCGCCGGCCTCGATGAAGATGACACGGCGGCCATAGAAATGCTGAGCGACACCGCTCTGTTCTCGCGGCGCGACCCGCTACGCGCGCGCCGCGCTATCGACAGGATCGCCGGCAAGCTGCCGGTCAAGCGCGATCCGCTCAAATCCGCGATCGCTGCGCGCCTGCCTGCAGCCATTTTCTCGATCTTTCGCGTGATCGGTCGTCACAAGGACGGGGGTGTACACGCACTGGATTTGCTGGATCGCCAGCGCCCCATCCATATCATGGATCATGCGCTAGCCCAGCAGGTACAAGTGATCGGCGAAGTGCTGATAGCGGGTCGCTTCGTGGACCTTGGCCCCTGGTATGTCGGCTTCGGGATCATCATTCCTTTGCGCAAAAGTGAAAGTCTCGCGATCATGCTCGCACTTTCCGCAAGTGATGGCGATCCCGACGAGATCGAGGAGAAGCGTCACGACCTGCATGAACTGATTTACCAGTCGCACCTGATGGGTGAGGATCTGGTCATGCGCGCCGTTGAACCCATGATCTCCGCCATCGCGATGGGCATCGACATGGAAGAGGATTTCGACGCGGCGATGAAATCCCTGGCACCGGTTTTCCCTTCGCGGCGCACCGGTGGGCAGGCCGACAATAAGAACGCCAACGACAGGTGAACCCGCTTGAGCAGCGATATCAGGACCGAGCTCGAGAGGCTCAGCCACGCAGCGCTGATTGACCTCATTGACGGCCATGCACGCGACGACGACCGGTTCAAGACCTGGCTCGCAACGCAACTGGCTATCCAGAACTCGCTGAATGACGGTGCCGGGCTGGATCCGGCACCGTTCGAAGCGCGGATTGCCGCATTGCTCGCGCCACCGTTCGTAGGGTTCCGAGGAGGCTATCGGCACGATACCCTGTTCGAAGTCGACTACGAAGCACTCGATGAACTGGTTGCGCAGGCGAACACATTGCTTACCGCGAAAGACGGTGTCAGTGCGCTGGCGATCCTGATCCCTCTGGCGCGAGGGCTTGCCGAGGTCGTAGGCAATTGCGACGAGCGCGAGGGCTGCTTCGAGGACCTGCTGGCGATTCTCAACGAGCGGATTGCGGTTGCCGTTCTTCTCGAGAGCGTCACCCGGGAGTCCTGCGACAATGCCTGCGACTCGCTCAGCCGCTGCCAGCACGAAATTGCCAAATACAGCGATAGCGGTGCATTCGAGTTGGCCATCGCCGCCGCTTCGCGCCGATGGGACGACCCCGGCCTCGAGGATCTCCTGGCCGGTCGTGGCTCGACCTGGCCGCTGATCGGCAGCAGCGATGCCGATGAGGAGCGGCTTACCGCAGCCCGGCTATCGGCGCTGGACGTGATGGATCGCCACCAGGAGTTCCTGCGTTTTTCATTCGCCGCGAAGCATTTCCCAGCGCATGCAGGAATGCTGGTACGCCTTGACCGGATCGAGGACGCCATAGACGTTGCCAGAACCCATTTGCGCGCGCCCGAAGATGTTCTCGGACTTGCCAAGGCCGTGTGGGACACCGGGCGGTGTGACGTCGCGCTCGATCTTGGCGGCTGGGGCCTATCGATGCCGCCTGATCCCGATACGGCGGTCCACACAAGCGCTCACCCATGGCTGACGCTGTGTCGCTGGGTGCGAGATCGGGCGGCGTTCGCAGGTCAGCCCGCAAAGGCGGTGTCAGCCGCCATCGGCGCGTTTGAAACGAGCCTGGCCCGCGAGGATTTTGGAGCGGCTGCGAAAATCTGCGAGCCCCATCAGTGGGACACAGTGCGAGAAGAACTGCTCGGTCGCCTGATCGCCGCCGCTTACGCCGTCGACCGCATCGAGATCCTGCTTGACGAAGATAGACTCGATGACGCGATCGCAAGCATCGAACACGCCAATCCACGATTGCATTATGCGCGCGACGAAGCGCTCGTCAGGCTAACCAATGCCGCGCTCAAGGCCCGCCCTGAATGGGCTGCCGGCTTTGCGGTGAAGATGGCATCCCCCATCATCGAGAGCGGGCGCTCGAGCAGATACGACCTTGCCGCTTTCTGGCTCGAGCGGGCTGCGTGCGGGTTCATAACGCTCGGCAGAACCGCCGAGTGGCATCGCTATCTCGACGAGCTGATGACGACGCATCGACGCAAGCACAGGCTGCTGGGCTTTCTCAGATCCTTACGCTCGCGCTCGTGAAGCGCCGCGCGCCGAGCTACCGCCGTCGCGCGTGCGGTTCTTCAGACGTTGCTGCCCCGGCGTCGGGCATTGAAAGGTGAGGCGGGGATCGTCTGTGAGGCAAAGTGTTTTGCGCCTCGCCCCAACTGATCTGGGCGTACCCCCACCCCATTGGGCGGATATTGCCTGGACGACGATGTTTGTGTCCGGCGTCGGTACCATTAGCGGCGCGGGGCCGTCCGGCAGAGGCGCGTCACTGGCCGCGGGGCATTGGCGACAGGCGCATCTCGAAGTAGCGGGCCCTTACGCATTGAGGCGTGTCACCACCCCTCACCCTGCTCTTGCGGGCCCAAGTGGCATAAAATGGAGAAACCGTCGCGCAATATGTAGGTTTGGACGTTTCGCTGAGAGGTACTTTCGTCTCCGTCCGCGAGGGCGGCCGACGGACCTGGCACGGCAAATGCCCATCAGATCCTAAACTTTTTGCTGATGTGATCCGCAAACGCGCACCTGATGCCGCGAGAGTCGTATTCGAGACCTGCCCCCTATCGACCTGGTACTATCACGAGCGAACAGTAGTCGGCATTCCAGCGATCTGTAACGATGCGCGTCAGGCCAAAAAGAGGCTTGATATGGCGCGCAACAAGACCGACCCGATCGATGCTGACGGTCTCGCTCATCTTGCTGAGGCCGCCTTTTACAAGGAGGTCCGGGCAAAGGGCTATGACAGCATGCTCGTACGCACTCGGGTGGCCGGCCTCAGCCCGGAATGTTGGCCGGCTTCGCGTCGCAATCCCCGGCCGGCTTCAAGTGGAATTCGCAGCCAAGCGCCTCAAGATCGGGCGCGCATCGGTCTACCGGCTGCTCGCCGCCTGATCACAGAGTGCGCAGCCACTCTATCACTTATCGAAGGACATCGCCTTCCCCGGCTGAGCCGCCGCCCGCTCGATTATCGCGAGGAAATCCGGGTAGAGTTCTTCGCCCCGGCAGATCGGGCATGGCTTGCCCGTCCCATCATCGGCGCACCGTTCACTATGCTTAATCACGATCACGGAGCCTCCGCACTTACCAAGCCCAAACATTCCACAGGCTCACCCGCATCGCTCAATGAGCACGCCGCTGACGGTCGAGGGCGTGGAGGTTCGAGTGTTCTCCTGGGCACCATTTGTTCTCCCGCGGACGTCCACAGACGTCCGCGGAAGGGCTGAAATCCGCCACTTTTTGTGTTATGATCGTCCGCTCAAATCCGGGCGAATTCGGCACCAATCGGGAACAATGCGGGTATATCCGAGGGTATCGATTTTCGTCCTTTGCTAGGACGATACCCTCATGGCCACCCTTTTCGCCACGACCATTGCCAGCGCCAAACCACGCGAGCGGGACTATAAGCTGTCGGACGGCGGTGGTCTCTATCTTCTTGTCCGTCCCAACGGCACAAAGCTCTGGCGTCTCAATTACCGCTATCTCGAGAAGCACCGTACGCTCGCGTTCGGGGCCTGGCCCGAGGTCAGCCTCGCTGACGCGCGTGATCGCCGCGAAGGTGCACGGCGCCTGCTAGCGGCCGGGACAGACCCTTCGCATCAGCAAAAGGTCGATGCCGCTCGCGCCCGGGTCGAGGAGAACGACACGTTCAAGCTTGTGGCCGAGGAGTGGGTGGCGAAGAACGAGCGGGAAGGTTTGGCCGAGGTCACGCTCAGAAAACTGCGCTGGCTCCTGGACAAGGCCTATTCCCGGATCGGTGATCGCCCGGTGGCAAAGATCACTGCGCAGGAGGTTCTGGCCGTTCTGCGAGCCGTCGAGGCAACGGGTCGGCATGAGAGCGCGCGGCGCATGCGCAGCGTACTCAGCCGGGTCTTCCGTTACGCCATTGCAACGACGCGGGCAGAGCGTGATCCAGCGAGCGACCTTCGCGGCGCATTGACCGTTCCCAAGGCCAAGCACCTCGCCGCGATCACCACCGAGGATCGGGCGGGAGAGCTCATGCGAGCGATCGAAGGCTATTCCGGTCATGCCATCACGCTTTTCGCCTTGAAACTGTCAGCCCATCTGTTCGTGCGTCCCGGTGAACTGCGACAGGCTGAGTGGGCGGAGTTCAACTTCGATCGCAGCGTCTGGAACATTCCTGCTGAGAAGATGAAGATGCGGCGGCCGCATCGCGTGCCCCTTTCGGCTCAAGTCTTAAGGCTGTTTGAGGGGCTGTGGGAGCTCACAGGGCGCGGTCGCTATTGTTTCCCTTCTTTTCGGACCAGCCAGCGTCCGATGTCGGAGAACACCGTCAACGCGGCACTGCGGGCTCTTGGCTTCGGCCAAGAGGAGATGACCGCGCATGGGTTTCGGGCGATGGCCGCCACGCTCCTCAACGAGACCGGGCAATTCAATCCTGATGCGATTGAGCGTCAGCTGGCACACATGGAAAACAATGGAGTGCGCCGCGCGTATACGCGCGGTGAATATTGGAACGAGCGAGTCGCGCTGATGCAGTTTTGGTCTGACGAGCTGGAACGTCTCCGCGTTGGAGCCAAGATCCTCGAGCGCAACTTTGCAGCGCGGAAGCGTCCAGGCGCGGACTGGCATGACCAAGAAGTTTACCATAGATTATAACCTGAATGACTGACCGGCTGACGCCGGCAGGATCATGGGGCGGGGCTGAAGCCATCCTTGTGGGCATGTTCGTCCAGATACCGCATGATGATGTCATCGGTGATGTTGCCGGAGGTGGTCGAGAAATAGCCCATTTGCCAGAAGCGCTGTCTCCAATACCGGCAGTGTCATGATTTCCATGTGTGGGCGGGCATAAGGGGTAAAAAGGGAGTCCCACTATGTCACGACGCAAAGAGCCTGCCATACCGAATGAGCTTCTCGATCAACTTTTGGCGGGCGGCGCTGCCAGCGCCGCCTTCGAGCAGGGCGGTCTGCTCGATTCGCTGAAGAAGGCGCTGACAGAGCGTGCCCTGAACGCGGAGATGGATCACCACCTCGCTGGCGAAGACGGCGCCGGCACCATGCGCAACGGCTACGGTCGGAAGACGGTGATGACCGACACTGGCAAGTTGGCGATCGACGTGCCGCGCGGCCGCCAGTCGAGCTTCGACCCACAGTTGATCGCCAAGTATCAACGCCGCTTTCCTGGCTTCGACGACAAGATCGTGTCGACGTACGCGCGCGGCATGAGCACCCGCGAGATCACTAGGCATCTGCTGGCCGAGGTAGGGCGAAAAGGTCGCCGCCGAGAACGCCAAGGCCACCACCAAGGTGCAGCACGGCATCGTGCGGGATTGCCTCTTGGGCACGAACCGCAGGGCGAAGCGCGAGAGCTGGGTGCCGCGCTGGATGGCCTTCCCGGCTAGTGCCTACACGGCAAGGGGCGGGGCCGGCAGCGCCGAACGGGCGGCACGTCTGGCAGCGTTTTGCGATGAGAAGAAAGCCGAGGCCGAGACCGAAGCAGATGACCCTGTCGATAGCGATGCGGAGGATACCCCCGTCGTCGAGGGTGAGGATGGGTTGCCGCAAGCGGCGTAACCCCGATTGACGGACCGGCGGCATGAGGAGTGTCGCCGGTTCTTCGTTGTGCTGTCGCACGTCGCTTCCGCTGCGCGTCGCGAGGTCGGGATGCGTAGCATCCCTCCGGCGGTCGCCGCGCTGGCGCGCGGCGGCGTTTGGCCTGATCGGCTCCACGGTGGCGGGGGGCGTCGCTGCCCTGTAGCCCCGCCTCGGCGGGCCGCAACCCGTCCGCTTCGCTACCGGGTCTTCCACTTCGTTGCAGCCCTTCGGGTGCCCCCCGCCTCACCCGGCGGGGCTGTCG